>JAJHPK010000059.1 GCA_020890945.1 Nitrosomonas sp. | reverse complement strand
TTTAAAAACATTATTATCTGTCATTGCGGTGTTCTCCTTATTTTGATAGTTGATCTGGGCAGATCTTTATCAACAGATTACACCGCTCTCTTCTCCTTCCATACACCAGAAATGATCATAGCTCGAGCTTTAGTAGATTAGTTTATAAATTAAACTTTCGAACAAAATCGATAAAGAAAAGAAAAAAATATAAAAAATAAAAGGGAAAGCAAATAAGGTTGCTATAGCATTTCAGCAAAAATTTCTAACATAAAAAGATAGTCTTCCATTAATACCATCGGTTTAGGGCGTTATTGCTTGTCCCCGTATTAGAAGGTAGTTAATCATATACTATGGAAAGTTGTGACATTTTTTCCTAGCATACTCTGGGTATATCTACCCCCCTTATTGAACCTCGTCACTCAGGGGTGGATCGGCGACTCTGGAATACCCCTGAAAGCAAAATGTCGGCGGTATTGACACTCAAGCAAAGAGGATATAAATCGGCTCCGCAAAGACGCATCTATAATTTGCCGCTATTTAGATAATACCGGTACAACGGTAAGATGGTATGTAACCTCTTGCATTACACCTGAAGCCGTTTCAGCCGAAAATTGAAGGATATGATTACCCACTTCCAAGTTTTTCAGCTTCACATAAAATCCATCATCTACTGCAGGAGAGAAAATACCAGCAGGAACACCGCCAAGATCAGCGCAGGGTTCATCAAATACATTATTCTCCGGAAATGCAACTTCAAAAACCTTCGATCGAACGCGACGTGCTTTTTCAATTGGCGTACCGTTGACTGTAATAGATACCTTGGTTATCGAATTGATAAAGTCGGCTGAAAAGGCACGCAAATCTGCAGCAGAAACATTATCTGCACCCTGACCGCATACATTTGGAGCGTTGATATTTACTGAATTGGCAATTGGGAAGAAAAGTTCTTTGTTTTTAGGTACAGAGCAATTACGAGTGGCCGTTGAGCCATTAAAAACACCTGCTAAAAACCAAGTTGAGCCATTTTGCCCCACAACACATTTATCTCCGGTAGTATCCAGCATAGGGTTTTCAGGCGTTGGTATAGAAAGCGCCCATTGCCACCACTGTGCACTCAGCTTTTTGAAAAGATCACTTTCAGAATCAGAATCAGCAAAAGCATTTGAAGAAAATGTCAACGCTAACATAATAAGTAATGCACAGTATGTTTTAGGTTGTGCTGGTGAATATTTATTAAACATAACGATTCCCTTTCTTTTTTGTTTTAATAACTGCATCAATAGTAAATGCAATAAATCATTGTCTTATGCATTGTGATACCTCAAAAACAAGCAAAATTGCATATTTCTCAATTTCGCATTATCAAGAGTCAATTTTTCTAACATATTAACCATAACAATTTTAAGGCAATGATATTTTATACTGCCAATTTAATACATTTCTTTGCGTTTCATCAAAGCCACTAACAATAATCAGATAAGGTTAAACAGCAGAATTTGATTTTTTTCTTTTTCTTTTCCGATAGTTCTGTGGACTTACACTTTGAAGAAAGTGTGCAAATTACTTCACCACTCAGATTCATCAGTGTCCAAATCAATATCATCGCAAACAGAAAATTCTCCATTTACAATTATTCTTCTTTCTATTGCACCTAACGATTGCACCTAACGATTAAGCTAACGGGCAGACAAAAGCGTAGCTTTTGGCTGTCCAGCGAATGGAGTGAGCGACGTTGAGCGCATTGTTATGCATTTTCGACCTCGATAAACCACTTGGGCTGCATAGCGTAGGAATCCTGGCGGATATTGGTAGGTAGGTAGTTAGCCGAATCCAGTACGAAAGGTTGGCCATTCACGCGCTTGAACACAACCCAGTGCCAAAAATTTTCACCTTCTTCCTGGTGATACTTGATGGACAACAAGGCCAGATCGGGCAATGCCTCCCAAGATTCAAATGGGGTTTCTTTATCGGAAGTTTTGACACCTGCGCTCGACAAAATATACCGAACATACTGCGTATCCGACCAAAGCAATTTATCCGCAGCATGGATGCCCATAGCATTGGCTACAGCCTTCATCTCTGAGTACGTTTTACCCAGAATGTTAGCAACTGACGCGATTCCACATCCGGTAGCTTCTTCCTGTACTACTGATTTAACCACTGATTCTCCCTTAATGCATAACGCCAAGCTAAGCGGGCAGTGTAAGGCGGCGCATAAAATGCGAAGCATGCGCCGACTGAAGCTGTCCAGCGAACGAATGTGAGCGGTCTTGAGCACTTGTTAGGCATGCCCTTACTTAACCAACTCAATTCTAGTAGGACCCCAGCTGACTATTTTCTCATTTGTAGAATTAATCAGACTTTCCCATTGCGTCATCAGATGCCTTCCAAATGTTATCTCTACAAGTAACTCCGGCCTTGAGGATAGATTGAACTTAACACTACATGCTGGCGAAGGCTTGTAAGGTGAGCACTCAAATAAATATTTGATATCGCCGTTTTCAGACCTTTTTATAATAAATTCTTGTGTTGAAGATTTATTACCTTCTGTCTTATCTTCTATAACAGGATATCTAATTTGAAAATGATCAGCCATGCCAAATTCTGGGCTTAGCTCTTCAAATTTCATAAATGGATTTCCCTGATTTCTATCTCTGTCTACCCGCTCTAGTGTCTTGGTGCTAATTGTACTAGCGCTCTCGTTACTCGGCACTATATAAGCACTCACATAGCCACCGCAGTAACCGTTACACTTAGGCAAATTTCTGTTCTCTGGATGGTACTTACCATTTAGTCCTGGGTAATACATATAAGCTGATAATGAATATGAATCTATAATTCTTGTGGTTTCGTGTGATTCATGAATGTAATGATTTGGAAGCGCAAGATGTATTACATATTCGCTTTCTGTTGAATACGAATGTAGTAGAAAGTTCATTGCATTTGGCACGGCAAGTACTGTTGCAGATAAATTACTTTTTTTTGGCCCAATCCTCTCCTCTTCAAGCCCGTATGGATTTCGTATCCAGCTGGCGATAATTGATACAGATATTGTCGCTATAAGAATAAATGCCACCAGAAGAATTTTATTTATTTTGATCATTTGCATGATGCCGCCACAGGGAATGCCTAACTAAAATTAGAAAGATAGCATCTTCAATTATTAGATTTACCAAGTCAATGGATTATTCTCCAATATAATCATATTGATATAATGCCAGTGCTTTTTATGAGAACCTAAAAAACGCGTATGAATAATCCTCCAAAACTACTGAATCGGGTGCGCGAGTGTATACGCGCCAAACACTATTCCATTCGCACCGAGAATTCTTACGTCGATTGGGCGAGGCGCTTTATTTTGTTTCATGGCAATCGGCATCCAAAAGAGATGGGAGTGTCGGAAGTCGAAGCATTTTTGACGTATCTTGCAATTGAGCGGAATGTGGCTGCATTCACCCAAGGGCAGGCGAAAGCAGCCCTTGCTGTTTTTGTATCGGGAAGTATGAATATTGATTTGCCACCCATTTGTTGCAGAATGACTCCGTTTTTGCTCTTAGCTTTCCAATAAGGGGCTTACGGGGTATTCCAACGCTTCTTTCATTGCGACGAGTGACAAAACTGCATCCCGACCATCGATGATGCGATGATCATAGGAAAGCGCGAGATAATTCATCGGCCGAATAACGATTTGACCATTTTCCACGACCGGCCGGTCTTTTGTGGCATGGATACCTAGAATGGCGCTTTGAGGTGGATTAATAATGGGGGTAGAAAGCATTGATCCAAACACGCCGCCATTGGTAATGGAAAAAGTGCCGCCACTGAGTTCTTCAAGGGTTAACTTACCCTCTTGTGCGCGATTGGCAAAGTCAGAAATTTGCTTTTCGATTCCTGCCAGCGTCAGTTGATCGGCATTGCGAATCACCGGCACGACCAATCCCCGAGGACTGCTAACCGCGATCCCGATGTCATAATAATCATGATAGACAATATCCGTGCCTTCGACCGATGCATTGATGATCGGGTATTTTTTCAGCGCCGCGACAACCGCTTTTACAAAAAACGACATAAAACCCAGCTTAACGCCGTGTTCTTTTTCAAATGGCACTTTATAGCGCGTGCGTAAATCAATCACTGCTTGCATGTTGACTTCGTTAAACGTGGTTAAAATCGCCGCCGTCGATTGTGATTCCACTAAACGCTGCGCGATGGTTTGACGCAAGCGAGACATAGGCACGCGACGATCTTTTCGCGAAGTACTCGATTGATTAAAGCTTTGCATCGGCTGTTGCGCAGACGATTGCAATTTTTCTTCAGGCTGAGATGCTGATTGTGGTGCATTTTCAACAATATTGCCTGTTTTGCTCGTGAGCGCTGCTTGCACATCTTCTTTGAGAATGCGCCCGCCTAAGCCACTGCCTTTAATGTTAGCCACTTCAGAAGATTTCATATTATTTTCATCGATCAATCTACGCGCTGCCGGCATTAGCGTTGATCCTGCATGAGATTCATTTTTTGCAGCAATGTCTTTATCTGCAGACATTGGAGAACTCTTAAGATGCACATCCGTAATTGGTTTGATATCTTCCGTGTCTTCTTTGCTTTCATCGGCGCTCGCTTCAGTGTCGATAACCGCAATCACTTCGCCACTCACAACCGTTGCACCATCTTGTTTATGAATCACTTTTAGCACGCCTGCATTGGGTGCGGGTAACTCCATCACGACTTTATCCGTTTCGATGTCGATCAAATTTTCTGAACGTTCTACTTTTTCACCCGCTTTCTTATGCCAAGTTACTAAGGTAGCTTCTGCAACAGATTCTGATAATTCAGGCACTTTAACGTCAACGAGCATAATGTTTCACATCCTCTTGTTAAATTTTTTCTCTGAAAGCCGCTTCAACTAATTCATTTTGCGTAAATTTATGTCTCGCTGCATAACCAACTGCGGGCGAAGCAGCCGATGCGCGCAACGCATATGCTAACACTTGATTTGGGCGCATATGCCTTAACAAATAATGCTGAATACGGTGCCATGCTCCTTGGTTACCAGGTTCTTCTTGGCACCAAATGACTTCTTTCGCATTGGTGTAACGATCGATTTCGGCTTGCAATTCGTCATGTGGAAAAGGATAGAGCTGTTCCAAACGTATAATGGCCATATTAGATATGTTATGTTCTTTACGATAAGCAACGAGCTCATAGTACACTTTACCGCTACAAACGATAATACGCTTTACTTTCTTTACTTCAAGTTTTTCTACCTCAGGAATAACTGGATAAAAATAACCGGTTGCCAAATCTTTTAGATTAGAGGCAGATTCCTTAAGTCGCAACATACTTTTTGGACTCATAATGATGAGCGGTTTACGAAGTGGCCGAAGTAATTGCCGGCGTAGTAAATGAAACATTTGAGCTGCTGTGGAAGGAATACAAATCTGAATATTATAATCAGCACAAAGTTGCAGAAATCTTTCCAATCGCGCGGAAGAATGCTCAGGGCCTTGGCCTTCGTACCCGTGTGGCAACATCATGACTAACCCGCACAAGCTGCCCCATTTTGCTTCGCCAGAGGCAATGAATTGATCAATGACAACCTGCGCTCCATTTGCAAAATCGCCAAATTGGGCCTCCCAAATCACTAATTCATTAGGCTGCGAGGTAGCATACCCATATTCGAAACCCAGCACGGCTTCTTCCGACAGTATCGAATCGATTACCACAAAATCAGCTTGGTTCCGGTCAATATGGCGCAATGGAACATAAATCCGTTCATTTTCGTTAGCCGAGACTTGATCCCGTATCACTGCATGGCGATGGAAAAAAGTACCCCGTCCAGAATCTTGACCGGACAGCCTGACACCATGACCTTCTTGCAGCAAAGAAGCATAGGCCAAGTTTTCCGCCATGCCCCAATCTAAATCTAATGTGCCCTCCCCCATCGCTCGACGGTCCGCTATGATTTTCTCGACCCGGGAGTGCAATTTAAAATCCTTGGGAATATCGGTTAATCGTTCTGACAGATTTTTTAAGACTTTAATTGGAACACTGGTGGTGATTTTTTGATTCCATTTAATGGGTTCTCGGTAGGGCGCCCACTCTCCCATCGGCTTATAATCGTAGCAAATCGTTTTATTTGGGTTGGTACCCGCATCCATTGCGTTACGATAGGCCTCAATCATCGATTCAGCATCTTTTTGACTAATTACGCCAGCCGCATTCAGTTTCTCGATGTATAGTTTTAGCGTGCCTGGATGCTTGTTAATGATTTGATACATGCGAGGTTGCGTGACCATAGGTTCATCTTGTTCGTTATGTCCCAGTTTTCTAAAACAAACGAGATCGATCACGACATCTTTATGAAAGCGCATGCGAAAATCAAATGCTAATTCGCCAATCATCATCACCGCTTCAGGATCATCACCGTTGACATGAAAAATCGGCGCTTCGATCATTTTTGCCACGTCTGTGCAATACAGCGTTGACCGGCTATCGCGAGGGTCAGACGTAGTAAACCCGATTTGATTATTGATAATGATATGAACCGTTCCACCGGTGCCAAATCCACGAGTCTGCGATAAATTAAGCGTTTCCATCACCACGCCCTGCCCTGCAAAAGCAGCATCGCCATGGATCAAAATGGGTAACACTTTATCACCGCTCAAATCTTTTAATGCATGTTGACGAGCTCGCACCGATCCTTCAACGACCGGATTAACAATCTCCAAATGTGAAGGATTGAATGCCAATGCTAACCGCACAATACCACCTTTGGTATTGACAGCGGAATAGAAGCCTTGATGGTATTTCACATCGCCAGAAGGCAAATCTTGCGCATGCTTGCCTTCAAATTCTCGGAATAAATCTGCGGGCATTTTTCCCAGCGTATTCACCAACACATTTAAACGCCCACGATGCGCCATGCCCATGACAATCTGCCCGACACCGAATGCCCCTGCGCGTTGAATCAAACCGTCCAGTAGAGGAATTAAGCTTTCATTGCCTTCACCTGAAAAACGTTTTTGCCCTACGTAACGATTGTGTAAATAACGTTCGAGCCCTTCTGCAGCCACCAACCGTTCTAAAATATGACGCTTATATTCATCCGAATAGTTGGGATTCGATCGATAGCCTTCTAAACGCCCTTGAATCCATCGCTTTTGCTCTACCGCAGAAATATACATATATTCTGCGCCGATTGAACCGCAGTAAGTATCGCGCAAGATCTGCAACATATCGCGCAATGTGGCATGTTCGGGACAAACAAGAGAACCGCTGTTAAACACTTTGTCCATATCTTCTTCGGTAAAACCGAAGTAAGCTGGATCTAATTCTTTTACCTCTGTTTTTTGTACCAAACCCAATGGATCAAGTTTTGCTTGATTTAGACCGCGATAACGATAGTTGTTAATTAATTGCAATACGGCAACTTGCTTACGGTCATCCGTTTGAGTTGCTGGCTGATTCGATGATTTTAATGATAGTTGAGCAACCGACCCAGGCAAATTGAAAGTACTACTTGACGGTTGTGAATCGACTTTAGCATCGGATACATGATTTGTAATCGAGTCAAAGTAGTCACGCCAAATCTGCGACACAGAATACGGATCGTGCAAATATTCTTCATACATCGCTTCAATAAACGAAGCGTTCTCGCCACATAAGACAGATTGATCCATCAACGGATTACTCATACGTTTAGACAAGCCTGTTAAAAAATAAATTATTTTTTACAAAATGCTTCGGGAATATCACGCTTTGCCGCACCCATATATAACTGACGCGGACGGCCAATTTTGTAATCTGGATCAGAAACCATCTCACTCCATTGTGCCACCCAACCGACGGTCCTCGCCATCGCGAAAATCGCTGTAAACATGATGGTCGGTATGCCAAGTGCGCGTTGCACGATGCCAGAATAAAAATCCACATTAGGGTACAGTTTTCTGGAAATGAAATATTCATCTTCCAGAGCAATTTTTTCCAGTTGCAGAGCCAATCTAAATAAGCGATCGTTCTCTAGACCTAGTTCATTTAGAACCTCATGACAGGTTTCACGCATCAATTTGGCGCGCGGATCAAAATTTTTGTATACCCGATGACCAAACCCCATTAAACGATAATTGCTGTCTTTGGCTTTGACACGTTTGATGTATTCGTCGATGCGCGAGACATCGCCGATTTCTTCCAACATATTCAAGCATGCTTCGTTTGCACCACCATGCGCAGGTCCCCATAAGCACGATATTCCTGCAGAAACACAGGCAAATGGATTGGCCCCGCTAGAACCGACTAAACGCACCGTTGACGTTGAAGCATTTTGTTCGTGATCCGCATGTAAAATCAAAATACGATCCAACGCCCGAACAATCACAGGGTTGGTGGCATATTCTTCGGAAGGTACGGAAAACATCATATGCAAGAAATTTTCCGCATAACTCAAGCGATTTTTTGGATACACATAAGGTTGACCAATATTATATTTGTAGGCCATGGCTGCGATAGTCGGTAATTTCGCAATCAAACGAAAAGCCGATTGTTGCCGATAAACAGGATTCGAAATATTCAGCGCTTCATGGTAGAACGCAGAAAGTGCGCCAACCACACCAACCATCACCGCCATTGGGTGAGCATCGCGTCTGAAACCATTAAAAAACCGAACCAATTGTTCATGCAACATGGAATGCTCTTTAATGGCACCATCAAAAGTAGTTTTTTGTTGTGGCGTTGGTAATTCACCATTCATCAACAAATAGCAAACATCGACAAAATCACAATGCATGGCCAATTGTTCAATGGGATAGCCGCGATACAACAAAATCCCCTTTTCACCATCAATGAAGGTAATTGAGGAATTGTTACTAGCAGTGGACAAATAACCGGGATCATAGGTAAACATGCCACTTTGTTTATGTAGCGTACGTATATCAATAACGTCAGGTCCCATCGTTCCAGATAAAACCGGTAACTCAATAGGCGCGGTGCCATTATTAAGATTCAAAGTCGCTGTTTTTTGTACCATGTTACTTCCTCATTCATTGCTCATAGTCGATTAGTATGCACAAAATGCACATTTATGAATTTCGTGAATACCGTTAGAAAGTCAGTTCTTTTGTAGTAAATTCAATACAGTCGACAAACTTTCGTCGCTGGTTACTTGACGACCTGTAATCAAATTCCATAAATCCTGGTCAGGTAAATCAAGTAATCGTTCAAATTGCTGCAGTTGTTGCGTGCTTAATTGTTTGTAATCGTTATCGATGAAACGTTGCAAAACGATATCCAACTCAAGCATTCCACGCCGGCACCGCCAGCGCGCCCGCTCAAGTTCTCTCATACCATTCTTTTGACCATCATATCTTTGATTTTGCCGATCGCATTCGTTGGGTTTAAACCTTTAGGGCAAGCATCTACGCAATTCATGATGGAGTGGCAGCGAAATAGCCTGTAAGGATCTTCTAAATTATCCAAGCGCTCAGATGTTGCTTGATCGCGACTATCTGCAAGAAAACGATACGCCTGCAACAAACCAGCAGGCCCGACAAATTTATCAGGATTCCACCAAAATGAAGGACATGACGTCGTACAGCACGCGCATAAAATACACTCGTAGGCCCCATCGAGCTTTGCACGATCTTCTGGAGATTGCAAGCGTTCGGTTTCTGGCGGTGGATCATTGTTGATCAAATAAGGTTTGATCGAGTGGTATTGTTGAAAAAATTGCGTCATATCGACAATTAGATCTCGAATTACGGGCAAACCCGGCAACGGACGTATCTCAACAGGTTCTTTCAAACTGCTAATCGGCGTAATACACGCCAATCCGTTTCGACCATTAATATTCATCGCATCGGATCCGCACACGCCTTCCCGGCAAGAACGGCGCAAACTCAAACTGTCATCGGTTGACTTGATACGGAGCAATGCGTCTAACAGCATTTTATCCGTACTGGCCAATTGCACATCATAATCGCGCATGTAGGGTTTTTCATCTTTATCGGGATCATAGCGGTAAATAGAAAATTTCATGTTAACTCCGATTATTAATGATATGAATGCCGATGCATGCCGATTCAGAATTATTACAACACAATACAGAACTGCGAACCGACATTACCATTACAGAATATTTGATTGATTGCTTTCCTTAGTATAACTGGAAATATCAACAAAAATATAGCCATCGTCATAATGCTGAAGACGAATATTATCATTTAAGAATCTTATTTATTATTTTTTATAACAATTCTAATTCGCTCATAAAGTCATCAAGAATTCAAGGCTATATTCAGGTAAAATCACACTGTTAGGTTCGTGTGGTTGAGCCAACATCAGGTGATTAAAAAATTAAAATTGATTGTAGATCAAGCCATAAAGAATTTTTATAAGGAAGAATCAAATGAATTATATAACTAGCGTTGTTTGCATCATCGGTCTTAGTATCGCACTCATAGGGTGTGGCGGCGTTCCCCAACCCGATGCGGCGAATTGTTCTGGAAGAGGAATGGAATCATCGCTAACCGCATTTAAAAACAATGAAGCTGCACGTCAAGCATTTATTGATAAATGCACTGAAATTAACAAAGAAAGCGCAAAAACCACTAACTAAAATGATCTAAAAAATGTGAGTATGTGAATATTGTATTATTTACTATAATGCAAACGCGTACTCACTATTTCTGCTATTTATAAAATAGCCAGCCGCAGATTATCAGTTGATAAACATGACGTTAGTATCTAAGAGTTTCCTTTAGATCAGAATAATAGTTTTCTGGATACCAAAAAAACTTTCATGTTGTTAAAGTACACCCATCGTAATTTTTTTTGGGAGTAACTAATCATGAAAACAGTAAATCTGATAAGCGCATTTATCGTTACATTTGCTTTTTTAGGCTTGTTGACCATCAAATCCACCCATGCTTCAGAAGTTGAAGGCATTGATAGCAAAGATCACGCTGCATTAGTTAAATATTACGAAGCCCAAGCACAAGAAGAACAAGCTAGATTAGAACATAATCAAGCTATTCTTGACGAATATGAAAACCACTCATTTTATTTCGGCCCTCAAGGATTAGCAGAACAATCACATGCAAAAGCTAATATCCGCGAACACGAAAAAGCAATGAATAGTGCTTTAGAAAAAGCACAGTACCATAGAAAAATGGTCGCATCAGAAAGCAATCAAAACAATGTAAATACCAGCTCTAATCAAGAGGTCGCTTATCTTAAATAACGCTATTAGCTCACCTATTAAAAAGGCAGTAATATCAAGTTACTGTCTTTTTAATTTTTTGTAGGAACCCCTTCAACAATCTCTCCATTTGATCGCGCGCTAAGATAGCGATACATATTGCGCATATTTTTCATCACATCTTCATTATCTTTCCAAGCTGGCATAAGCCCTCGTCCATTTGCTACAACATGAGCAAATTCGACTTCAGACAGATTTTTGATATTCTTTGTTAGGTCTGGCGCGATTTTTCCTTCACCAAATCTTCCATGGCATGAACCACATGTATCTGCGAATATTTGCCAGCCTTGGAATATAGCTTCATCGACTATTTCCTCGCTGGCCGCATAAGCCACCGTCGTACAAGCTACATCAAACACAAGAATGTACGACAGTGACAATAGTTTCACGTTAGTTTTCATATTATAAAACACGCTGCAATATGGTTTTAAAAACACTCGTGATGAATTCTAAAATCTTGTCCTGCGCTATGGGCGTATGCTCAGCCAATGGCTTAAGTTCCACCGAACGATCAAAATTAGCTAAACGAGGAATGGGAAAATTTATTGATCACGATTGCAAGTTTATGTTTAAGCATGGCATTGCTCGTGAATATAGGACTTAATCGTTTCTGCATTCGCTTCTTTAACCACGAAACGTTGGGGTAAGTCTTCCAAGTTTTCAAAGCCTGACGGTCGCTTAGGTTCATGACCGATCGCTTCTTGTATGCTTTCAGAAAATTTCACGGGCAAAGCGGTTTCCAAGCATATCAAAGGAATTCCATTTTCACGATACGCTTGTCCTACTTTTAACCCATCAGCCGTATGCGTATCAACCAATACTTGATAACGCTGATAGATATCACGAATCGTCGCAATTCTTGAGGCATGATTGCTGCTACCAGAAACAAATCCAAAGTCTTTGATTTTATTGAATAGTGGCGTGCTGGATATATCGAAAGATTTGCCTTGATCAACGACTGACCACCATTGCGCGACTTGGCTTGCATCACGATCCGTCAAATCGAAAATAAACCGCTCAAAATTTGAGGCTTTTGAGATATCCATCGATGGGCTACTGGTATGCTTGGTTTCGGTCGTAGCACGTGGACGATAAACACCAGTCATAAAAAATTCATCGAGTACGTCATTCTCATTCGTTGCCAAAATTAGACGTTTAATTGGCAACCCCATCATTCTCGCGACATGCCCAGCGCAAATATTACCAAAATTTCCAGAAGGAACCGCAAATGAAACCTGTTCATCATTAGTTTTGGTCGCTGCAAAATAGCCTTTAAAGTAATACACAATTTGTGCAACGATACGCGCCCAGTTGATTGAGTTAACCGTACCAATTCGATGCGCTTGTTTGAAAGCATGATCATTGCTGACTGCTTTGACGATGTCCTGGCAATCATCAAAAACGCCACGTATGGCAATGTTAAAGATATTTTTATCCTGCAATGAAAACATTTGCGCAGTTTGAAAACGGCTCATTTTACCGAAGGGTGATAGCATAAAAACTCGAATGCCGCGTTTGCCACGCATGGCATACTCAGCACTTGAGCCCGTATCGCCCGATGTCGCACCTAGAATATTGAGCTCTTCACCCGTTTTATCGAGCTGATACTGAAACAAGTTACCCAGCAATTGCATGGCAATATCTTTAAAAGCAAGCGTAGGCCCATTAGATAATCCTAAAATATGCCAGCCAGGCTCTAGGGTTTTCAACGGTGTAATATCTGCATTACCAAAAACTTCTGCGGTATAGGTTTGAGCAATGATTCGCCGCAAATCTTCTGCCGGAATATCATCAACAAACCGAGAAATGATTTCAAACGCTAAATCTTGGTAACCCAAATCACGCCAATTATTAAGCTCAGTCAAGCTAATTTTGGGATATTTTTCAGGAATCGCCAATCCACCATCGGGAGATAATCCACTCAATAGGATTTCAGAAAATGTTTTTGGCAGCATTCCGCCACGGGTAGAAATATAACGCATGTTATTGTTATTTATTCAATTCTTCGATACGGATGCGAAACACTTGATTCGTTACAACCGGTAGTGATTCGATGCCTTTAATGGCAGCATTGATGCTTCTTTCAAGCGTAGTATGCGTCAACATAATAATGCTCACTTTGTCTGAATCGTCACTGGCTTCTTTTTGAATCATGGCGCTGATAGAAATATGATTATCCGCCAAAATACGTGTAATTTCCGCCATGACTCCAGGCTTATCCACGACTTGCATGCGCAAGTAATACGAAGTTTCCACATCATCCATGGATAACATCGGCGTATCGGACAGTAAATCCGGTTGGAATGACAAGGTAGGTACGCGATGCATCGGATCAGCCGTTTGCATGCGCGCCACATCCACTAAATCCGCGATAACAGAACTTGCCGTCGGCTCGGCACCCGCACCCGCACCGTAATACAACGTTGCGCCCACCGCATCCCCTTTTACCACCACGGCATTCATCACGCCTTCTACGTTAGCAATCAAACGCTTGATTGGAATAAGGGTTGGATGCACACGCAACTCAATACCTTTCTCCGTGCGCTTAGTAATTCCCAGCAATTTGATCCGATAACCTAATTCTTCCGCATATTGAATATCTTCACTCGTTAATTTGGTAATTCCTTCGGTATAAACTTTGTCAAACTGCACAGGGATACCAAATGCAATCGCCGACATTAACGTGATTTTATGCGCGGCATCAATTCCTTCGATATCATAGGTCGGATCAGCTTCGGCATAACCCAGTTTTTGGGCTTGCGCCAAGACTTCATTAAATGCAAGCCCCTTTTCACGCATTTCGGACAGAATAAAATTAGCCGTACCATTAATGATTCCGGCAATCCAGGTAATGCGATTCGCTGTTAATCCTTCACGTAATGCCTTGATAATAGGAATACCACCCGCTACTGCCGCCTCGAATGCCACAATCACACCTTTTGCACGAGCAGCGGCAAAAATCTCAGTGCCATGATTCGCCAACAATGCTTTGTTTGCGGTGACGACATGCTTGCCATGCGCAATCGCTTCCAAAATCAATTCTTTTGCGATAGTTTGTCCGCCGATCAATTCCACGACGATATCAATATCGGGATTACAAGTCACTTCATGCGCGTTATCCGTGATGATTGCATCGTTGCCCACCAACTCACGAACTTTTTTCAGATCCTTGTCAGCAACCATTTTAACGACAATTTTCCGACCTGCACGACGTGCGATTTCTTCGCCATTTCGCTTAAGAACAGTAAAAGTACCGCCACCGACGGTACCCAGTCCTAAAATACCAATATGAATAGGTTTCATAAAAATTAAAGATTATAGTAATCGGTTGCAGATTATAAATGAGCCGCCGCAGAAAAGGTTAAGCGACGGAATGTTTTTGATCGGTATGATGACGTTTACGATAACGTTGCAAAAAGTGCGCGATACGACCTATTGCTTCGGTAAGATCGTCCACATTAGGTAAAAACACCACGCGAAAATGATCGGGATTCTTCCAGTTAAAACCACTGCCTTGCACCAACAATACCTTTTCTTCCAACAATAAGTTCAGCACAAACTCTTGATCATTTTTAATGGGATAAAGTTCAGGATCCAAACGGGGAAACAGGTAAAGGGCTGCTTTGGGTTTATAGCAAGTCACGCCTGGAATTTCTGTCAACAATTGCCATGCTGTATCGCGTTGCCGCATCAATCGCCCAGTGGGCAAGGTCAGATCGTAGATGCTTTGATAACCGCCTAACGCCGTTTGAATACCAAACTGTGATGGTACATTAGCACAGAGTCGCATTGATGCGAGCATGTTCAAACCAGCTATATAATCACGCGCATGATTTTTTTCGCCGGATACCACCGCCCAACCGGAACGAAAACCCGCTGCACGGTAATTTTTTGATAATCCGTTAAATGTTACAAACAATACATCATCAGCCAGCGACGCAATCGAGGTATGCGTCGCCCCATCATAAAGAATTTTGTCGTAAATTTCATCGGCATAAATGATGAGCTGATGTTCACGTGCAATCTCGATAATTTCAAGTAATAATTCCTTGGGATACAAAGCACCGGTGGGATTATTGGGATTGATAATCACAATCGCGCGTGTCTTATCGTTAATTTTGGCGCGCATATCATTTAAATCAGGCAACCAATCCGATGCTTCATCGCACAAATAATGACGCCCTACCCCACCCGACAATACCACTGCAGCCGTCCATAACGGATAATCTGGCATCGGAATCAGTACTTCATCCCCGTTATCGAGTAATGCTTGCATCGCTAAAACCACCAGTTCCGATACGCCATTGCCAATGAAAATATCGTCCAATTGCACGTTTTTAATTTGCTTTTCTTGTGTGTAATGCATGATCGCCTTGCGCGCAGCGAACAAACCTTTCGAATCACAGTATCCCGAAGCATCGGACAAATTTCGAATAACGTCCTGTAGGATTTCTTCGGGCACATCAAAACCAAACGTTGCAGGATTTCCAATGTTTAGCTTGATGATATGATGACCTTCTTCCTCCATCTGCTTCGCGCGCTCCAATACAGGCCCACGAATGTCATAACATACATTGGTCAATTTACTAGATTTTCGAATGGTGCGCATGATCAGAGAATAATAAAGAGTAGTTATAAATCAAGATCTATTGAACAATTAATTTAATATACGATTAACCGCAATTAATTATATATGCAATTAGAGATCGTTCGTAAATTACTCACCTCTCAGAACGCATCCAAAATTGATTGAACCACAATATTTTCATGCGAAAAGCAAAATAATACCGACTTGAGAAGGAAACACAGCTATGTTATCGATATAATGACTAAACCACGATCCAGAATCGGGCTGATCGTATATTGTTGAAATCTTAAAATTGGCATGAATAACTTTAATTTGTAAATTATTCTATTTGACATAGATCAAAAATATTCTCCTTGACAATTCAAATAATCCACAGTCTCAGCACCTTAAAAACCTAATACACAATCAGCTTATGAAAATTTATTTCAAAATAATTAAGATATTGATATATATACAATAATTATCATGTTGAATTATTAATCAACTAAAAGAAACCCCTAAAAATACATACATTAAGCTGCTTGATTTACAAATTACTCACAAAGTTATCCACAGTTTTTGTGAATAAAATAAAAATCATATTATTAAATAACGTGATAATTAAGTTGACTTCGAATTAGCAGAGGCTTTCAGAAGTTTCCTCCTCTTATGCAACATTTGGACGGATTGCTTCCTTTAATGGTTGATCTACGAAGATTTTGTTAGCTGCTTTTTTCAGACTCATGCAGATATACTCTTTAGTATGACTTGGGCGTTGACTTTTACCGTACCGAAGTAGCTGGCGTGCCGAGAGTGGTTTGTTTTTGTACGCAAGATGCATGATTGCGCTCTTGATCTTTTGCTTTCTTAGAAACTTGCCAATTGGCGTTGGCTTCCGGATCCCTTGTCGGCATACACCCGATTCGCCTCGATATGCGCACCATCGATAGCTGCTTCGAAATGCATCATTTCACTCTGGTTGGCAGAGGCGGTGTGAGCCCCCCGCACATAGCCGTCTTGTGCGTTCACCACCAGGTAACTGCGATAGCCAAACTGCGGCTTCTTGCCTTTCTTTAGCCAGGTCGCATGCGGATCCGCACTTTGTTCTTCGGTACAGCTGATTCCAGGCTGACTGTCATCTTCAAACTGTTCGGCATCTACCTCCAGTGTGATAGTCATTCTGGGGCGTGCCGCTGACTCAATCAACGTGGCATCAATGCCCCCCCGTCGCACCCTTGATCGTCAATCCGTGAGATTGAAGCTTCTCATTGATAGAACCTAGCAAATCATCGAGTCGGTCGTTGGTCACTAGCCGGTTACGGAACCGGCACAAAGTGGCTTCGTACGGTATCGCGTCCGACAAGGACAATCCACAAAACTGTAGAAAATCAATCCGTACACACAGTGCTTGTTCCAATGCCGCATCCGATAAACTATGCCACTGACCCAGCAGGATCGCTTTGAACATCAACAACACGAGACCTTACAAGGACGCCCACGATTTGCAAGGCATTCAATAGTTGATGATGAATTGGTTTAGATTGCAGCCATACATTCGGATTACTATTGGAGAACGAGCTCCTATCCCTGATGGAATTCGCTAAATAGCTCCTGATCATTGC
>JAJHPK010000020.1 GCA_020890945.1 Nitrosomonas sp. | reverse complement strand
GAATTTTTGTGCTAACTGAACCGGAATACAGTAATTTTTCAATCGATTATCACCGTGTTTGACAATTGAGCCAGCTTTCAGTACATTCAAAACTTATGGAAAAGGTGGTTTATTTTTCCTATACCCTAATATACATCAAGCGTGCCCCGCTTTAACATTCCGAGCCTGCATTAAACATGAATGTTTACTTCGCTAAAATAAATACCCAGGTGCAGGGCGCTTTTCCGGTTGGATTAATTCTTGATTTGATAATTAAGATCAGGCTAGCCCGAAAACAATGATATAGTACTGACCTAAAAAATAGGAGGTTAAAGAACAATAAGATATCAGTGACTTAACCGTAGTGACGGAGAGCTCACTTAGGAGAATAAAGTGAAGTCTCTTTGGCTTTTGTTACACACTGCGATTTTAAGCGCAATATCTATTAACCCTATTCAGGTGTCTGCAGATCAGCCGGCAACTCAATCAGCCGTTCATGCGGCAACCGCAGAATCAGAAATTACAAGAAAAACAACCTATTTTCAACGTGCTCGTAGTTATTCCACCCACCCTGAGTCTGACCCGCCTCGCTACGTGCGTAACCTGGCTAAAACTGAATATGAAGCATTCAGAAATCTTGACTGGTTAGACGCTGGAATTGATCATCGAACACGCTATGAACTGCGTAATGATGATATTCGCCGCAATCAAGTTTTAACTGATCATCAATTCCTGCTTCGGACTCGAGCCTATATCGGTATCAGAAATATACTCGACCCTTTTCGTATGGCGGTCGAATTTCAGGATTCTCGAGGCTACAACAGCCATTTTCCAAAAGACAATCGTGACTGGAATCCTTTTGAGCTGATTCAGACATATGGCGAATTGTATTTCAAGGACGCTTTAGGCAAGGATGATTTGGGAAACAGTCGTCCGCTCAGGATTCGAGGTGGCCGCATGTCTTGGGAAGCAGTAGACCGGCGATTGCTGGGAAACAATCAATGGCGTAATACCACCAATAATTTTGAAGGCTTCCGTGTCACTTTCGGGCAAGAATCGAATGATTGGGAGCTCGATGCATGGGGAATGCAGCCTGTCATTCGTAACATCAACGAATTTGATGGGCGCAGCAAAGACCAATGGTTTTATGGCGCTGTAGGGCATTGGCGCAAATGGTCTGATGTAATGACAATACAGCCTTATTTCATGGGACTAAAGCAGGATGACAGACATGGGCGGCAAGCTGAGCGGGATATCTATTCCCCTGCCATACGTGTTTACGGGGTCGTGCCCAATACCGGTGTTGATTTCGATTTCGGCGCCATTTACCAGTTTGGTCAGGATAATGGCAGGAAGAAATCGGCCTGGTCTTATTTATTAGAAGTGGGATATTCCATTAAACATGATTGGAAACCAAGATTGAGCGCCTTTTATGGCTTTGTCAGTGGTGATCGTAATCCAAATGACAATACCGATAATCGTTTTGAGCGGTTCTTCGGGTTTGCCCGTCCCTGGTCACCCGATGATTATCTTATTATGGAAAACGTTAAGGCGCCCAAATTAGTGTTTGAATTCTCGCCGCACAAAGATGTATCCATAGATGGCGGTTATAGCTGGTTCTGGCTGGCAAGTACTACTGATCGCTTTAACAATCTGATGAATGTTTCGACTCCTACCGTCTTTAATCGTGACAGCACCGGTCAGAGCGGGGATTTTATCGGGCAATCGATCAACGCTCGTATTAATTACAAGCTGGCTCCTCTGATTGATGTGACGATTGGGTATTCACGTTTTATGAATGGAGGATTTGTAAAAAATAGGCAGCTGGCCGCATTTGGAGAAGCTGATGGGGGCTCCAATTTTTTCTATACAGAAATATCTGTCAGGGCATTTAAGTAGAGCTTACTCAAAAAGTATAAATATTTGATTATATTGAGTAATGGTATATTTTTTGGTAAAATAGTGCACGTAAATATGTGAATTAACACCAAAAGCCGTGCACTATGATTCGTTATGTCAGTCAAAAGCAACTGCCCCTCGAAGGATTTGATACACCGCCAGGCATGATACTTGATCCCACTAATCGCTGGGTAAAACTGAGGGATTGCCTACCGTGGGATGAGTTGTCCGAGAGCTACTATAAGACGTTATGTTCAAATCTGGGCCGCCCAGCCAAAGATGCCGGAATTGTGATTGGAGCGGTGATTATTAAACATAAATTATCGGTCTCAGATGAAGAGACTGTTGAACAGATTCGAGAAAATCCGTACCTGCAATATTTTATTGGTCTGAAAGGTTTTCAAGCGCAGGCGGCCTTTGCGTCCTCATTACTGGTTGAGATACGCAAGCGCATGGGTCAGACAGTATTTGATGAGTTTCATGAGGCGATCATCGAAACGGTTGAACCTCGACGGACAAAGAAGTCAGTCAAAGCAAGTGATGATGACAACGACGGCAATGATGTGTCAAATAGCGGTGATACGGGCAGCAATGACGCGGGTACTGCAATGGAGGCAGACCAATCTTTGGCCGATGAGCTGCCGCGCAATCACGGCAAATTAATACTGGATGCGACCGTTGCAGAACAGGCCATACGCTATCCGACAGATCTTGGACTGCTGAACGAAGCGCGTGAATTAAGTGAGCGTATCATTGATGAACTGCATGCCAAAAGTAACCGGGCACAGAAAAAGAAGCCGCGCACTTATCGCGAGATTGCCAGAAAAGCCTACCTCAGCCTGGTCAAGTTAAGACGGCCATCCAGCAGAAAACGGCGTGCCGGTATCAGGCAGCAATTGCAGTTCCTGCAGCGGAATTTAAAGCATATTGAAGAAATGCTGACGGAATATCCACATGGCACGCCCATACCAATACCCAATGGGTTGTTACGCCGCTACTGGGTATTGCCCCATTTATACCAACAACAATATGAGATGTACAAAACCAACACCAGACGTTGTGATGATCGCATCGTCAGTATCAGTCAGCCGTATATTCGACCCATTATCAGGGGAAAGCCCGGCAAGACAGTGGAATTTGGCGCCAAAATAAGCGTGAGCTTGACAGGCAAAGGGTTGGCACATGTCGACAAGCTGCACTGGGACGCACAGCACGAAGGTCATGATCTTGAAGCGCAAGTTGAAGCCTACAAAAAACGTTACGGCTATTATCCAGAAGTCGTCATTGCCGACACGCTATATGGTTCACGTGATAATCGCAGCTATCTGGAACGCAAGCACATCCGCTTCTCAGGCAAACCACTGGGACGTCCGCCAAAGAGTACACCTGAAAACAAAGATGAGATCAATCGCCTGAAAGCACAACGCCGGCAGGAATATCGCGAACGCATTCCGATTGAAGGAAAGTTTGGCCAAGGAAAGTATGGATATCGACTCAACAATATCCGAGCCAAGCGGGCTGACACCTCTGTCGCATGGATCAATAGCATCTTCCTGGTCATGAATCTGCTCATCTTGGTGCGGGTTTTTATTTGCCTGAGGAATCTTGCTGCCAAAATAGCATCCTGGGTGACAAAAAAAAGCATGCCCAGAGAAATTCCGTTTGCGCGTGACTGCCAATTCATCTCAAACCAGAATTTCTACTTGGCAGCGCGTATCTGATCGCTGTATTTCTGAGTAAGCTCTAAGTAACCTGCAAATGAATCACCCCGGATTTTCCGAAGACTTTTTAGGGAAACGCTGATTAATTGGCTGCATGAGCGAATCACTTCGTTGCGCGGTACTCACGCCTTCGCCTATCTAATTGATAGGTCTCAGTTGCTGGTTCCAGGCGTCTCGCGCTTCATCTCGTTCGCCGAATTAATCAGCGTTTCCTGAGTTCGAGTCAATCTGGTTAACTGCCGATTCAGCTGCGGTTACCGTGCTTTCGATGTACCGGAAAGAGAGCTTGCGGCTGCGGAGGTTAATTCTCTGGCATCTCAATTGCTGGTGCAGTTTTTAAGGCTTGTTCCGCCTTCCAATTCTTGACCATTGCGCCTACGGTGGAAAAGGAACCTCCTGTCATCGCAGTGATAGCGTTTACAGTGACGTTTTTAC
>JAJHPK010000002.1 GCA_020890945.1 Nitrosomonas sp. | reverse complement strand
ATTCTGAAATTAATTTATTCATTATAATACGTTACAATTTTTTTTCAAAGAAGAACATTAACTAATAAATGTTAACACCTTGATGTATTAAATAAAAGTATTTTTATTATTTTCTTAATGAGAACGCTATTATTGGTGACATTTAAATCCACACTTTTACTATGCACAAAAAAACACCTTTGTTGTTACGCGCTATTAGACTGCTTGGTTTGAGTTGGTATTTGCTTTCTGGAATAATTCAATCGTTTGTTTATCCGCATGTTTCAGTGCACTACCAGCGGAGGATGATGAAAAAATGGGCGGGCGGATTACTGAAAGTGCTTAATATTAAATTGCGCTGTCATGGAAAAGCACCGGGAATAGAAATTCCACGCGCATTATTAGTTGCAAATCATGTTTCTTGGCTGGATATTTGTGTGTTGATGGCGGTGTGTCCGACACGTTTTGTTGCAAAATCTGAAATAGCAACATGGCCATTATTAGGGTTGCTTTGCAAAAATACCGGCACATTATTTATCAAACGAGCCAAACGCAATGACACCACGCGCATTAATCAAGAAATCGTTGATGTATTGGAGGTTGGTGAGCGTGTCGCGCTGTTTCCTGAGGGAACTACCGCAGACGGCACTTATTTGAATCATTTTCATGCGTCGTTATTGCAATCCGCAGTGATTGCCGATGCGTTGGTTTATCCAGTGTCGATTGGTTACAAAAATAGTAATGATGGAATTTGCTTGGAAGCTGCTTATATGGATCCTTCACTGGTGCTATCTTTACAACAAATTCTTACGCAAACGCAGATTAATGCCGATTTGTTTTTTGGGGATCCAATTCCAAGTGGTATGAAAAACCGTCGTGAGCTTGCGCGTATGATAGAAACCACTATTGCACAAACTTTATCACTGCCTATTCGCCACAAGCAACCTGAAACAACTTCCGGTCTTCCAATCTGACGGCAGACAATTGTTCTCCCCAAACGCATCCGCTATCCAAAGCAATTAGATTTTCTCGCTGGTATAGTCCGAGTGCTGACCAATGACCGCACACGATGGTGTGATGGTTACTAGCGCGATTAGGTACATCAAACCATGGCAAATAACCCAATGGAATCGAGCGCACATTTCCTTTGTAAGAAAAATTCATAACGCCATCTGGAGTGCAGACGCGCATCCGCGTCATGGCATTGACGATGACACGCAAACGTTTCGAACCAGTCCAGCTCTCTTGCCAATGATGAGGTTCATTGCCATAGAGTTCGGCGCAATGTCGTGCATAATCATCGCGCCGCAAAATAATTTCAACCTCCTGTGCGAGTTGCGTTGCTTGAGAAATAGACCAGGAAGGAAGCAAGCCAGCGTGAACCATAGCAAAATTATCTTGATGATAAAACAGGCGTTGATGGCGCAACCAGAACAATAAATCATCACAATCAGGCGCATGCAATATGGATTGCAAGGTATCGCGGGAATGCGAGGATGATATTCCTGCCTGCACCATTAATAGATGCAAATCATGATTGCCCAGTACGATAACAACACAATGATCTGTTTCATCCATTTGCTTAAGAAAACGTAGTAATTCTAATGAATGAGGACCGCGGTTTACGAGGTCTCCAACCAGCCAGAGCTTATCGTGAGTTGGATTGAAATCAATTTGGCCTAACAATCTCGAAAACGCTTTGAAGCAGCCTTGAAGATCGCCAATTGCATACGTGGCCATATTGTGTAAAGGAATCGGTTACAGGATAGTTTCCAGGTCTTTCGTGTTTTTGAATACTAACGTAAGCCCAAGACATCTTGCATGTCGAACAATCCACTGGATTCGTCAGTAAGAAAACGGACCGCGCGCAATGCACCCAAAGCAAAAGTCATGCGACTGCTTGCTTTATGGGAAATTTCAATACGTTCTCCAATGCCCGCAAATAAGGCTGTGTGATCGCCTACCACATCGCCACCACGAATGGTGCAGAAACCTATGGTTTCGGGATTTCGTTCTCCCGTGACACCTTCGCGTCCATAAACGGCTACTTTGTTTAAATCCCTTCCAATAGCATCGGCGATAACTTCGCCCATACGTAATGCGGTGCCCGAAGGTGAATCGATTTTGTGTCGATGATGCGCTTCGATAATTTCAATATCGTAACCTTGGTTGAGTACTTTTGCGGCAACCTCCAGCAGTTTGAAAGTGACATTAACGCCGACACTCATGTTAGGAGCAAATACAATGGCAATGTCTTTGGCGGCGTCTTTGAGTTGATTTTTTTCCTCTGCGGAAAAACCCGTTGTACCAATGACCATTTTTACGCCATTCTCTCGACATACTTTTAAATGTGCTAGCGTCCCTGCAGGACGTGTAAAATCAATCAAATGCGTGCAATCTTTTAAAGCGGTATTGAAATCACTGACAATCGGAATTCCACATGGTAATCCGATTAATTCGCCTGCATCTTTATTCAGAAAAGAGCTATCCGGTCTTTCCAGCGCGGCACAGAGTTTCATATCGGTTGCTTGGGCTACGGCTTCTAGTAAAGTGCGTCCCATGCGTCCGCTACTGCCTGCAATTGCTATTTTTTGCGTACTCATATCATTGGTAAATTTTAAAGAATGGTGCAACAGTTGATAATAACTTGTTTATTCATGCAAAGTATGCTCAGTTACTTTGGTTCGGTGAGATCAGAATTTGGAATTTCAGGGTTAATCGTGATTTTTTCTGCTTGCTCAATCTTGATCGGGTCTTTTTTTGTTTTATCTTTAGGATAAACCTGATGGTTTTCCATGCTGGTCAAAATGTCGCCTTCAAAAAAAATCGTTAATCGTTTTTGTTCAGAAAGACTGCCTCTGTCGCGGAAAATATAGACATAATCCCAACGATTTTCACGAAATGCATCCACAATCAACGGCGATCCCATGACAAAGAGGACTTGAGATTTTGTCATGCCTGGCTTGAGTGTTTCTATCATTTCTTCGGTGACAACATTGCCTTGTTGCACATCAATCCGGTATGGAACAGGAGGTAGATAAGAGCATCCTATCGTTGATAGCAGAACAAATAGCAGAGTCGTTTTTGCAGTCATAGGGTTAAGATTGCTGTTTCCAAAGTGAGCATAGCACTATATGATACAACAAATAAATTTATCAACAGAGGTAATACGTATGGGCAATTCTGCTGATTTGAAATCTATTGGTTTAAAAAATACGGGTCTCAAGACGACCTTACCACGACTCAAAATTCTCAATTTGTTTGAACAAAGCAGCGTGCGCCATTTGTCGGCTGAAGATGTTTACAAAGAGCTTCTTACCGAAGGAGAAGATATCGGTTTAGCCACGGTTTATCGCGTTTTAACTCAGTTTGAACAAGCTGGATTACTCGAGCGTCATCATTTTGAAAGCGGCAAAGCGGTATTTGAGCTCAAAAGTGATGGGCATCACGACCATTTAGTGTGCCTGCAATGCGGTCGTGTAGAAGAATTTTATGATGCCGAGATCGAAAAGCGTCAAAAGGACATTGCCAAAGATCGTGGCTATAAACTTCAAGAACATTCTTTATCGCTGTATGCGGATTGTATAAAAACTAATTGTCCTGACCGTCGCAAATAATCTTACAGGTAGCTTTTCAATGCGATCATCAAAAAAATGAACAATAAAATTGGCTTATGGGTTAAACGTATCGGTGAAAATGCTTGTAAGGCGTCCGTATTGTTTTCTTGCGGGATAATGGCGCAAGGTATCGAATTAGAAAACAATCCTGCTAAAGATTTTAATACTTGCGTGGTTAGGATAGCGGAGCGCGCTAAAAGCGAAGGAGTGTCGGATCAAGCGATTTCGCATGCTTTAGGTAAAGTGAAGCAAATTCCGCGAATCATCGAGTTAGATCGACGCCAACCCGAATTTTCACAATCTTTTGCCAATTATTTCAATGCGCGGATCAGCGATGAGCGAGTTCATCGTGGCCGGCAATTATTGAATCGACATCGCGCGTTATTAAACCAGATACAAAAAGAAACTGGTATTCCAGGGCATTATCTGATTTCTTTTTGGGGACTGGAAACGAGTTATGGTAGCCAATTCGGTGATTGGTTGATAACCGATTCGCTGGCGACGTTGGCTTGTGATTCACGACGCAGTACATTTTTTACCCAAGAATTGATTAATGCAATGCGCATTATTGATGCTGGGGATATTTCCGCCGAACGGATGATTGGTTCTTGGGCTGGCGCGATGGGACATATGCAATTCATGCCATCGACTTTCTTGCATTATGCGAAGGATGTGGATGGCGATGGACGCCGTGATTTATGGGGAAGTGTACCGGATGCATTTGGATCGGCCGCCAATTTTTTACGCCAGATGGGGTGGACTCCCGGGTTAACTTGGGGACAGGAAGTTAGATTGCCTGCGTCTTTTGATTATACTTTGGCGGGAAGAGGGCAAATGTTGACTTATGCGGAATGGAATAAATTGGGTATACGAACCGCCTTGGGCGAAGAATTGCCTATCACCAGCGAACAAAAAACGGCACTTTTAATCCCGTCGGGCTATCAGGGGCCAGCATTTTTAATCACTAAAAATTTTCAAGTGATTATGCGTTGGAATCGATCAGAATACTATGCGCTTACCGTGGGGCATTTAGCTGATCGGATCGCAGGAGAGGGTAGCTTATCTCGTTTGCCACCGCCCGATTCGATCAAAATAACGCGTGAGCAAATAAGGCAGTTACAACGAGATTTATCAACGCTGGGCATTGACGCTGGAGAAATTGATGGCGTTTTAGGTTCGGCAACTCGGCAAGCGATTAGCCGCTTCCAGCAAAATACTCAACGAATCGCCGATGGTTATTTGGATCATGGATTATTGATTACAATCCGAGATGCCGCGAAAACAAAATCCACTATTGCGCAATGATTTTTTGTTAGGTTGATTTGATAGCAGGCGACGCAGTGTTCGCTGCAACAGTACTATCATCATCCTCGTCATCGCTGATTTTTTTCTTCGGTGGATCATCAAACCAGTGGTAAATCATCGGCATGACCACCATCGTCATCAATGTTGCCGTCGTTAATCCAAATATCACCACAACAGCCAGCGGTTTCTGAACTTCTGATCCTAAACCTGAAGCAATTAGAAAAGGAGCCAATCCTAACACAGTCGTTGCCGCTGTCATCATCACGGGACGAAACCGCTGTTCACAAGCTTTGCGTACCGCTTCGTCAATACTCAAGCCTTTTTCCCGCAGCTCGCGAATAAAAGAAATGAGTACAACACCATTCAAGATAGACGTGCCCCATACCGCAATAAACCCAACCGACGCAGGGACGGACAAGTACTGTCCGGAAAAGAATAATCCTAAAATACCGCCGACAGAAGCAAATGGTAGTGCTAAATAGATCAAAACCGCCATTTTGACTGAGCCGAACAACATAAATAATAAAAAGAAAATGGCTGCAAGAGTAATGGGAACAATCACTGACAAAGTAGCCATTGCTCGTTCCATATTCTCAAACTGGCCTCCCCAAACAAAATAATAACCAGGCGGCAATTTGATTTCTTCTGCGGTACGTTGTTTAAGTTCATCAACAAAACCACCTAGATCACGGTCATGAACATTCGCACCAACAACTACACGGCGCCGAGCAAATTCACGCGAAACAATCGCGGGGCCATCAACGACTTGAATATCCGCTACTGCGCTTAAAGGAACCAATCTGCCTCCTGAACCGCCTTTTTCACCGGGTAGAGCATTGCTCGCTGGTCTTAATAACAGCTCTTTAATGGCTTCTACATCATAGCGAAACTCAGCAGGAAATCTCAAAAGCAGAGTGAATCTTCTTTCACCCTCGAAAACTTGGGTGACAGCTTTTCCCCCAATGGCCGTGGCAATCATTTCATTGACATCTGAAACGTTGATGCCGTGACGGGCAATGGCTCTGCGATCAATATTAATGGTTAATTCTTGTTGTCCCGATAGTCGTTCGATACGAATATCCCGTGCGCCACGTGTTGATTTGACAATCCGTGCGACTTGTTCGGATAGCTTTCTTAATTCTTCAAGATCATCGCCAAAAATTTTGACAGCTATTTGCGAGCGGACGCCGGTCACCATTTCATCCACACGTGCTGCAATAGGCTGGGAAAGAACGATATTGACGCCCGGCAAAACAGTCAAAGCTTTGCGAATATCTTCTTCAATGTCAGTTTGAGAACGTCCGGAATTTTCTAAGTCCAAATCGACAATCGGGTCCGATTCATTTTGCGAAGCTGGATCTGCGGGCGTGTCTCCACGCCCAAGCTTTGAAACTACAGACTTCACTCCAGGAATCGCCGCAATCAATTGCATTGCTTCGGTTTCAATTTTTATCGCTTCATCGAGCGAGATCGAAGGAGCACGTATAATGACTGGCGTTATCGCACCTTCTTTCATGATCGGAATAAAAGACTTTCCGAGCAACGGAAATATTGCGAATGCGACCATTAGCGAACTGATTGCAATAATCATAGTTTTTTTCTGATTATTTAAAGCTAAATTCAGAATTCGCAGATAACCGCTTTTTAAAAAAGCGACAATTTTGGTATCTTGCTCACTACCGCCTTGCAGTAAGTAATCACTCAGTACCGGAGATAACAAGATTGAAACAAATAGCGCAATCAATAATGAAATGGCGATGGTAATGGCCAATGGGCTAAAGGTTTTTCCTTCCATGCCTTCGAGGGTCATGAGCGGGAGAAATACTAGGACTGTTACAAAAACACCAAATATAACGGGTGTGCCGACTTCAGCGACAGCGTCAACAATGACTTTATATTTTGATTTTCCAGTTCCCTGAGATTCACCTAAACGCTGATAAATATTTTCTACAACCACTACCGTGGGATCGACCATCATACCTAGCGCAATGGTAAGTCCACCTAGCGACATTAAGTTTGCGGGCATTCCATAATAATTCATCACCATGAATGTAACGAGCGGTGTGATGATCAAGGTAAAACACACCACAACACTGGTTCGAATGGTGCCAAGAAAAATGGATAACACAACAATCACGAGAATTAAGGATTCTACGAGCGTAGTTTGTACGGTGGATAGTGCACCATCGACCAAATCGGTACGATCATAAAATGGAACGATTTGTAATCCGTTGGGTAATAACCCACGTTCATTAATTTCTGCGACTTTTTCTTTGATCCGTCCTACAATTTCTTTGGCATTGCCGCCGCGCAACATCATGACAATGGCAGCTACGGATTCGGTATATCCGTTTTTTATGCTAGCGCCTTGACGAACCTCACCACCGAGAGTTACTTCCGCTACATCACGTACATATACGGGAACACCCTGTCTTTCGCGCAGCACGATGTTACGAATATCATCCAAAGACGAAATTAAACCAACGCCGCGTATTAAGTATTGTTCATATTGCAGCGCTAAAATATTGCCACTTGCATTGGCATTATTGCTAGCTAAGGCACGATCAACTTGGGTAAGCGTTAAGTCATAGTGACGCAACTTGTTGGGATCCACATACACTTGGTATTCCTTGACGTGCCCGCCAATCGAATTGACTTCGGCTACGCCACGAATTGATCGTAATAACGGTCGAACGACCCAATCTTGCGTGGTACGGCGTTCGGTCAATTCTTCAACAGTTAACGCACGTTTCCCGTCGTCAGGGTGTTCGATCGTATATTGATACACTTCCCCTAAACCTGTTGAAACAGGCCCTAGCACCGGTGTAATCCCCGGAATCAGTCGAGGAGTTACATCAATGATACGTTCCATCACCAGTTGACGCGCAAAAAATACATCCGTTTTATCGGTAAAAACGAGGGTAATAAGCGACAAACCGCTTTTGTTCAGAGAGCGCATTTCTACTAGACCTGGCAGCCCCGTCATGGCAATTTCTACAGGAACCGTGACTAAACGTTCCATTTCTTCAGGGCTTCGTCCAATAGCAACTGTGGCTACTTGAACCTGAATATTGGTCACATCTGGGAACGCATCAACCGAAAGATTTTTGGCTGCAAAACCGCCTGCTATACAAAGTGCTATGCCAATAATCAGAACCAGTAGTCGCTGATTCAGCATTGCACGAACAATTGCTTTCATAAAGACTTACTCCAGTTCGGCAAGCTTACGCTCGCTATCGAGGTGAAAAGCACCTTCCAAGACAATTTTCTGGTCTGCGGTTAATCCTTTCAACACCGGTCTAAAACCATCGGTTTCATCACCCAACTCGACAGGTACCCGTTGGAAGCGATTGTCACCCACGACGATAAAAATATAATCTTTGTTTAATTCCCGCACAATTGCGGATTCGGGTACTACGAGAGATTTATGTTGCGGATCAGTGATGTGCATGTTCGCTAGCATGTCGGGTTTTAATTTTCGCTCTGGATTTTTTACTAATACGCGCGTCATCACCGTTCGTGTTAAACGATTCACCGTATCCGATACGAAAATAATCACGCCATCCAATGGCGGCATACCCGCTAAGGCAGGCACGATAATTTCAACATGTTGCTTCAGTTGTACATCGCGAGCAATTTGTTCAGGTACATCACCCACGACCCAAACATGTGATAAATCGGCTACTTGAAATAATGGATCGGCAGGTTGCACGACTTTACCAACCATGACATTACGTTCAATGATATATCCTTCTCGATTGGCCTTAATGTCTAGCCAAGGTAAAATTTTTCCCGTTTTATTAATCTGTTTGAGTTCGCTATCGGTCATGCCAAATAAAATCAATTGGTCTTTCGCAGCGCCAAACTCTGCTTTGGCAATTTCTAACTCGGATTGGCGTCGCTCGACTTCAGCGACCGGTATCGCATCTGCCGCGAGCAGGTGACGTGCCCGGTCGGAAGCTTTCTGAGTAACGGTTACGCGGGACGCGGCTCGTAAATAAGCGAGCTGAGACTGTGTTAAGTCAGGGCTGGTAATACGGGCTAACGCTTGACCAGGCTTAACGTAATCACCCAGAACTACAAACATATTAATGATGCGTCCGGTGACATAAGAACCAATTTGCGCGGTTCTTTCTTCATCGACTTGGACGCGACTCGGAACCTGTATGCGATCAGCCAGATCGAGCCAAGTGGGTAACCCGATTTTTAAACGCTGAGCTAATTCTGGTCGAGCAGCAATGTTGTTAACATCACGTTCTTCTTCCGTTGGTTTGACCGATTTTGTTTCCTTTGGAGTATCTTTGTTGCCACATCCCGTAAACTGTAAAGTAGAAATAACAGCAAAAAATAAAAAAACCAATTTCAATTTCATTCTACAGTTAACTCCCTAGGGTAATGTGCGCGCAAGCGGTCAATTTCAGCAGCGGCAGATTGCAAATCAAATCGTGCTAGTAATGAGTCCGCTAAAATCCCGCGTAAAATACGTTGTGTATCTAAGAATTCGATCAGACCGCGTTCACCAAATTTGTAAGCAGCTTCTGCAACTCTGACGGCGTTTTCGGCTTCTTTAATTAATCCGCCTTCAAAGGAATCTACTCGCCGTTGCGCAATTTGTAACGCTTGCCAGGCGGATTCAAATAATTGGCCGATTTCATAACGGCGGAACTCTAAAGTCTGACGTATGCGCGAAGAATCATGAATCGCGGTGTCAATCTCACCACGGCGTTGATAAAACAAAGGCACTCTGACACTGATACCTGCTGAATTGGAGTTATATTGCTGCTCTTCATAGTTGGAATAGATCAGATTGACCGACGGTAATATGGTGGCTTTTTCTTGACTGATTCTTTTTTCAGCACGTTCGCGTTCGGCTTCCAAGCGCACGACATCTGGATTGATCACGGGAACTTGTTGACGCAGTTCATCTAATTTAGGCAATTGAATGGGATCTTTCAACGAGCCTTTTATTTTGAAATTAACAGGGAGTGCGCCGGCAGTTAATTGCATTAATCCAACTCGAGCGCGTTCTACCGTTAAAAAAGCCGCATCTCGACGATTGATCGCATTTTGTAATTCAGTATCGGCGCGAATCAATTCAAAACGTGCCGATTCACCTTTTTCAACGTTTGCGGCAATGCGCCTGCGAACTTGTTGCAACAAATCAAAGATACTCTGTTCCATGTTGGCTTGCTCTTCGCGCAATAATAATTCATAGCTGCGCACGCGAAGTAATGCTGCCAAATCTGCGTTAACTTGATCCAAACTGGCTTTGGAAGCATTCACCGCAGCTTCTGAAGCATTGATACGCGCGCTACGCATAAAAGGATTTTCAATCGGCTGTACGACTGTGATCGTGCGTTGGTGATTAAATGGGCCTGATAGACTTTCGCCAATTCGAGAGTGTGCCGGACCCATAGTGAACATCACCTCTGGATTCTGATATTGCTCAGCCACAACAACGCCTGCCTGTGCCATGTCCACTTGAGATCGGGCTGCTTGTGCCATACCGTTGGCGCGTAAACCCAATCGCTGTAATTCTTCGATAGACAGCAACATGGCCGGTCCTTTGGACTCGGTCGATAATGGGGGCGGATAAGTGGTTGTTAGCGGTGGCCGCGATTCATTTCGGATTAATGGTTTTCCCGGGGACATCGTTTCGGAATAACCGCTCGGTGGAGACGATAGTGCCGGAGGCGATAATGAGTCAATTCCTATTGGAAGCGGCGAGGGTTGTGCAAATACTGGGAGGGCTATAAATCCGAATAAACTCAATAATAAAGACACTAATGATATTTGCATAAAAACTTTCTGATGGTGTATCGGGATTGTCCTTCACATGTTTTTCACAAAATTGAATGATCCCCATGATATATGAATTTTGCCAGTCGCTAAAAAGAAAATTCTTGACAATTAGGAATCTTATTTTTATTAAAAGGAGTTTACAAGCTGATAGCTGAATGAAAAATGAATGACGGAAAGTATTTTGCAGCAACCTTCTTGGTGAAAAAAATTAAAAATAGTCAAAATTCTTAAAAGGAAATTTCATTCTCCAATGAATCGCTAAAAAAGCAGTCATTATTTTTTTAAACGAGAACGCGATTTCTTCATTGATTACAAGAGCTTCTTGAGGCTCTTCATTGATGGCTATTGGTACGGGATCTTTAACAGGAATCATTTTTCCACTAGGGATAATACGCAGGTGATTGTTTTGCGCAAAGTCGATAATGAATTGATAAGCATTAGGATTCATTTCCGCTAAAGCCGTCTTTATTTTTACCCCGACTCGACCTTCGTGCATGACAGGTTGAGCGAGTTCCGAGTATGCCCATCGCCCTTTGCTGTCATAATTTGCAATAACGCCGCAAATTCTTTCTGTCCAATCGCTGGGGCGAAATGGGCGGTTTTCTGACGTTATACTCAAAATTAATAATTCTTCAAATGTGTTTATCATAGCGTTTGTAATACAAAAAAACAGTTAAATGATCGTTGTAATTATTTTTTCCAAAGTTAGGGGTTTAAAACGGCTTTATTGGAAAAAAATGAAGTACCTTGCAACAAAAGTAGTGATTAATTTCAATCGATATACTGTGTTTGCAACGCAATGAAAGCTTTTAAAAAAATAACAATTCAGCTCGGAGGAATCGTTTTTTTATATTAGGTTAGAAAAATAAAAAAATCCTAGACCTAGATAGACTGATTCAAAGTAGGTTATTTTTGTTTCTAGGGAGTGACAGTGAGTTCAAAGGTTGTTCGCGCATGGAAAATTGCATTTGTGGGTGGTCAGTTTATCTGGCTCAGCTCATGCGTAAATTTGCCTTATTACTTTCAAGCCATTAGTGGTCATTTTGAAGTTATTCATCGCTCACAACCTATTAGCCGTATTATTTCCAGCCCTGATGTGGATACTCGACTTAAAAGCGCTCTGTCCACAGTCATTGAATTACGTCAGTTCGCGACTGACGAGTTAAAACTACCGGAAAATCATAGTTATACTAGCTATGCCGATTTGAATCGCCCGTATGTAGTATGGAATGTTTTTGCCGCACCCGAATTATCGCTATCACTTAAACAATGGTGTTTTGTGCAAGTAGGTTGTGTTAACTACCGGGGTTTCTTTTCGCAAGATAGCGCTGAACAATACGCGGAAGAGCTTCGAAGTGAAGGCTATGATGTTCATGTCGGTGGTATTCGCGCTTACTCAACTTTAGGTTGGTTTAGCGATCCCGTTCTCAATACATTCATTGGCTATTCGGAAATGAATCTGGCGCGACTTATTTTTCATGAATTGGCGCACCATATTTTATATGTGCCAGACGATACGGTTTTTAATGAGTCTTTTGCTACGGCGGTGGAGCATGAAGGGGTAAGGCGCTGGTTTAAGAAAAAGGGTGCCGGTCAGGAACAAGCTGTCTTATTGGCGCGTCACGATAGGGAGTTGGTGTTTATCGACTTAGTGTTAAAGCATCGTCAGCGTTTATTAGAGTTATATGATTCAGATCGAAGTGATAGTGAAAAACGTATTCAAAAAGCGAAAATTTATCAAGATCTGAAAGATGATTTTTTACTCATCAGGGCGAAGAATCATGAGTTTAGCAGCTATGACACTTGGTTTGCGCAACCATTGAATAATGCTTTACTTTCAACGGTTTCAATCTATACGCAGTTAGTGCCATCTTTTCAAGCCATCATTACGCAATTAAACGGTGATATGGACAGATTTTATGAAACGATTCGGTATATTGGTGAATTACCAAAATCTGAACGAAATAGAATCCTGCAGCAAGCCGTTGAACATACCTCCTCCCAAAAATAGTCAGTCAAACTGAAAATTTCTGTTATATAGTCGGTTTCATTCTTATTTTCTGAGTAGCGCATGAGTTCTATGAATGAACCGACAATTATCTGCCCGCATTGTGCCGGCGAAATTAAATTAACAGAATCGTTGGCTGCTCCGCTCATTCAAGCGACGAGACTCGAATATGAAGCAAAAATCCTACAAAAAGAATCTAATATCGCTCAGCGCGAAGCCGCGTTAAAAAATCAACAAAAAATGCTGGAAGAAAATCAGCAACAATTAGAGGAGCAAGTTGCCGTAAGATTAAAACAAGAGCGGGTCACGATTGCCGCAGAAGAAGCTAAAAAAGCAAAGCTGGCTTTGAGCTTTGATTTAGAACAAAAATCAAAACAGCTCGAAGCATTACAGCAAATTTTACACCAGCAAGACATTAAATTATCTGAAGCGCAAAAAGCTCAAGCGGATTGGTTGCGTAAACAACGTGAATTAGATGATGCCAAGCGAGAAATCGATGTCACCATAGAAAAACGTGTCCAGGAATCGATTGTGCAAGTGCGCCAAAAAGCCAAGCAAGAAGCCGAAGATAGTTTAAGGCTTAAAGTGACGGAAAAAGAAACGCAGATTGCATCCATGCAGCGACAAATCGAGGAATTAAAACGTAAAGCGGAGCAGGGATCACAACAATTGCAAGGAGAAGCTTTAGAGCTGGAATTGGAACTTGCATTACGGACTACTTTTCCACTGGATTATATCGAACCCGTTGCGAAAGGTGAGTTTGGTGGCGATGTATTGCAAAAAATTATTGGCGTCAATGGACAAGCGTGTGGCGCTATTCTGTGGGAATCTAAAAGAACCAAAAATTGGAGCGAGCTTTGGTTGGCAAAGCTAAAAGCCGATCAAAGAATTGCAAAGGCAGAAATTGCCATTTTGGTTTCCAATGTATTGCCCAAAAATACCGAAACATTTTGTCAATTGGAAGGAATATGGATCGTTGAATGGCGTTTGGCGATTCCACTTGCGCTTGCCCTGCGTCAATCTTTGATCGAAATTGCCAATGTGCGTCAAGCGCAGCGTGGGCAAGAAACGAAAATGGAATTGGTATACAGCTATCTGACCGGAGCAAAATTTCGGCATCGCATTGAAGCGATTGTCGAGAAATTCTCAGATATGCAATCGGATTTGGATAAAGAACGCAAAACCATGACGCGCCTTTGGGCTAAGCGTGAAATGCAAATTCGTGGCGTCATTGAATCGACAGTAGGCATGTATGGCGATTTGCAAGGAATCGCCGGTAGCGTTTTACCCGAAATAACAGGGCTAGAGATACCACTTATTGCTGCAAAAGATTCTGCTGAGAATGAAGAATAAAAAACGCTGAGTTGAGATTTAAAAATAGAAGTCTACCCACATATAATCCCAAGATGTGATGCGGTTGCGTATATAATACTTATATATATTTTGTTTCAATATGAGTTAAGGAAACTTTTCGAATTTTACTGCAGAGTGGCAGAGGACATCATGACTAACATCAATTATCCAAGGCGGAGATTTTTAGAATATACGGCATTCGGTACGTTGCTTGCTTTGCTACCCAAAGCGCTATTGGCTGAAAACCCGGTGCCTAATAGCAAACCGAGCAGCACTTTTAATCCGGATGTAGAAATTGATTTAGTTGCGCAAGCTGCTGAAGTTGGTATTTATCGGGGTGCCAAAACACAGGTATTGCAATACCAAGGTAAGCTAATTAAAGGACCGCAGTCGACTTTAAAGACACTGCGCGGCTATCTTGGGCCTGTCATGAATTTTCAGCAAGGACAAAAAGTTCGCATCAATTTTTATAATCAATTGGCGGAACCTTGTATCACGCATTGGCATGGTATGCATGTACCGCAAGCGATGGACGGGCATCCGATGTATGCAATTGCGCGTGGAGAACGTTATGTGTACGAGTTTGAAGTTAAGAATCCTGCAGGTACCAATTGGTATCATTCTCATACGCACGAACTTACTGGCTCACAGGTTTATCATGGTTTGGCTGGGTTATTGATTATTTCCGATGAAGCGGAACGTAAATTAGAATTGCCAAGCAATGAATATGATTTACCGATTGTTATTCAAGATCGCAGCTTTGATCGTGAAAATCAATTTCGATTTAGTTCAAACCGACACAATCGGATGCGTGGCTTTTTGGGTGACACCATCATGATTAATGGTCAAAGTGATCACATCATTCCTGTAAAAACACGAGCGTATCGGCTGCGTATTTTAAATGGTTCGAATGCGCGAGTGTATAAATTAGGATGGGATGACGGCACATCGGTAACCGCGATTGGGACTGATGGCGGATTGCTAGCAAAACCGCAAAATATGCCTTACGTTATGCTGGCACCTGCGGAACGTGTTGAGTTGTGGGTCGATTTCAGCGGGCGTAAAACCGGTTCGGAATTGGTATTGCAAAGCTTGCCATACCTAGGAAGCCACATGGCGATGGGGCGAGGAGGTATGATGGGCGGTGGTATGGGAGGAATGATGGGGATGATGGGAGGATTTGGACAAGATGAGGTGATTGATATCGTTAAATTCCAAATTGCAGAACAAGTTAGCGATTCGCCCAAATTGCCTACGGAATTAATTCCGATGCGCCGACTGACCGAACGCGACATTTCTCAACCCGATAGAACCGTGCCAATTGCAGTTGGAATGCGGCACATGAATTTCCAATTAAACGGTAGAACATTTGAAATGCAAGATTATATCGAAAGCGAAAAAATTCCACTGAATAGCATTCAGCGGATCAAAATCTTTCATGAGAGTCATGGAATGGGTGGAGGGGGCGGAATGATGGGTATGATGATGTCGATGCCGCATCCGATTCACTTGCACGGACAACAATTTCAGGTGCTATCGCGCCGTCAAAATAATTCTGATAGCAGTTATGACAGCGTCAAAAAAGGTTTTATCGATAGTGGCTGGAAAGATACTATTTTGCTTATGCCTGGGGAAGAAATCCAAATTCTCAAACCGTTCAATGATTATACGGGCTTATTTCCTTATCACTGTCACATCCTGGAACATGAAGACATGAGCATGATGCGTAATTTTTATGTGGCTTGATTAAATTTTAATCAACATTAACTTTATCGTTTTATATACCTACAAAAACAATCGAAGAAATGGATAAGGTTGACCCGAGCATCCTCATGGACGAGGTTCGGCTTATTTTGGCTGAAAAGAATACGGCATTTTCTCTGATGCGAACAGGTATTGCGATTCTCGCGTTACCTCTGTCAATTATGAGTTTATTAGTCGCGACTTCGAAATATTATGATGTGTTGCAGGTATTGCATTTCCTAATTCCAATTGGAATTCTAAATCTTGCGCTGGTAATTCTGAGCATCTATTTAATTGTACGATCGATGATGCACATTCATTTTTATGACAAGCTTTTATATAAAATTAAATTAAGAAATAAAAATTTATCTGAATTAATTAAGTAATCTAATTGTTTTTGTGTCGTGAATCAATAAATTGAACTTGCCAATAAAGAAAGGCATCGACATTGGTTGGTTCTATCGTGTTCCGTGCAGCGGATCGGTAGAATATTGACTGTTGTGCCTATGACAACGGATTAATTTTTTGATAAAAGCTATTGCTATGAAAGCATTGTATAATGCCACCCGTGTATTAACTCTGTATACGCAGAATTAATCGCAAGGAATGAGATATTTTGAAGTATTCGGAAGCTCAAATCTTCCTGTCCCAACCAATTTTAAAGTGATCAAATGTTAGATAGGTAAGGAAAGTGTAAATACGCTGCAACATTAGAAGATCATTTTAATCATATAGTTAATTTTCATTTAAACGCCAAAAATGCGCATATTGCTGAGTAATGATGATGGATACTTTGCGCCCGGGCTAGCGTGCCTTGCAGAGCATCTGGCGAAAATTGCCGAAATTATAGTGGTAGCACCCGAACGTGATCGCAGTGGATCCAGTAATTCTCTGACATTAGATCGCCCATTGAGTCTCCATAAATCGCACACGGGATTTTATTTCGTCAATGGAACGCCAACCGATTGCGTTCATTTAGCTGTGACAGGAATGCTCGATGTAATGCCCGATATGATTGTTTCAGGCATTAATGATGGTGCCAACATGGGTGACGATACGATTTATTCGGGAACTGTCGCGGCAGCCACGGAAGGATTTTTGCTGGGCATTCCCTCATTGGCGATTTCTTTAGTCGATGCATCTGATGGTAATTTTACAACAGCAGCTCGAGTTGCAGTAGATATGGTTACTCGTTTTGGCAGCAATAATATTGCCGGTTCGGTATTATTAAATATCAATGTGCCGAATGTCGACTATGATCAACTTCAAGGCGTAGAAGTTACACGGTTAGGTCGTCGCCATAAAGCAGAATCCGTGATTAAAACTCGCAGTCCACGCGGTGAATCTGTTTATTGGGTAGGCGCAGCGGGGGCGGTACAGGATGCTGGCAAAGGAACAGATTTTTTCGCTGTGGAGAACAAAAGAGTTTCAGTAACACCGTTGCAGATTGATCTGACACGTTATGATCAACTGGATGAAGTCAGTAAATGGTTAAATAACTCGGTATAATTAAAGCATTTCAGTAACTTAAAATTCTTATAGGTGCTCATTGGTGAGTGTTCGTCATTCTGGCATTGGCATGACATCGCAGCGTACCCGGTTGCGAATGGTTGAGCGGCTGCGTACACAAGGCATAACGGATGAGGTCATCTTGTCAGTCATGGGATCTATTCCACGGCATTTGTTTGTGGAGGAAGCTTTAGCAAGCAGAGCCTATGAAGATGTTTCACTACCGATTAACTATGGACAAACCATTTCGAGCCCTTGGACTGTTGCACGTATGAGTGAATTACTGCGTGCCAATGAGCCGTTAGGAAAAGTACTTGAAATCGGTACTGGTTGTGGCTATCAGACAGCAGTGCTAGCACAAATTGCGGAAAAAGTATACTCAATAGAACGTATTGGTCCATTATTGACACGCACACGCATACGTTTACAGGAATTACACGTCAGAAATATTCATTTAAGACACGCTGATGGTTTGCATGGATTCACAGAAACGGCACCATTTGATGGTATTATCATGACAGCGGTTTCTGCTCATATTCCACCTTTGCTTTTAGAGCAATTGAAGGTGGGAGGGCGCATGGTTTTTCCCAAAGGAACCCTGAAACAAAATTTATGCATGATTCAACGTAGTGAAGCGGGTTATTCTGAAACAATACTGGAAGAAGTTAATTTTGTACCTTTACTATCTGGTGTAGTTAAAAAGTGAAGATGTTGAAAATATCTAACGTGACAAATAAGCGAGAAACATTGATAGCGGATGCAGGACGGCAATATACTGCATCTAAAATAGTTTTGTGGCTGAAATATTTTGTTCGCCGAGGTTTGTTACTGTCAGTCATTACTTTTTATCTGATTGGATGTAGCACGACGCGTACGCCGGCTCCTGTGGTTGATCGTGATAAAGAAAGCCGTTCTCAGGCGGCAACAAATGATTTGACTAATCAATACTATATTGTCCAAAAGGGCGATACATTGCATAGTATTGGTGCTACTCACGGCATTGATGCCAAAAAATTAGCGGAATGGAATAATATTTCGGATCCTCGAATGCTTCGCGTTGGGCAAAAGCTTAATTTATATATTCCGAAAAAAGACGATTCTCAGCCAACGCTATATGCATTACCTCAGCAACCGATTCAAAATATTCCAGAATCAACTGCACAGCCGAATGTAGTGCCCCTTCCAGATACACCAGCGAGTGGTGTTGGCGCAGGTGCAAATACGGGTACTGTCATTGAGCAGAGTAATATCAAGAAAACGCCAAAGGCGGTCAAATTGCCTTATTCAGAGCAAAATATGGCACAGTTAAAACGAGCGGATTCTCAATCATTGAGTGTGATTGCACCTGTTACAAGCGATGCAGTAACGTCGCCCAATACACAGTTATCAACACAGCAGCCTATTGAACAACGAAATGCTCGAATTGAAGCCGCACCTTCGCCGGATACTCAAAAAAATGAAAAATCGACACATAACCTTTCAACGGACTGGATTTGGCCAACTAATGGGAAGCTACTTTCCAATTTCTCAAAAAATTCTAAAGGGTTAAAAATTTCTGGACAATCTGGGCAACCTATACTGGCTTCTGCGTCAGGTGAAGTGGTATATAGTGGAAACGGTTTGCGAGGATATGGAAATTTAATCATTATTAAACACAATAATACATACCTGAGTGCTTATGCCCATAACAGTAGAATTTTGGTGAAAGAAGGCGATAGTGTAACGAAAGGACAGAAAATTGCTGAAATGGGGAATACCGATGCAGATTCGGTACAATTGCATTTTGAAATTCGCAAAAACGGTAAGCCTGTCGATCCTTTAATTTACTTGCCAAATCCATCCTGATTGGTACATTTTGAGTCGTATAATATAACTTTAACATTGCCAGTATATAATCCGAAGTAATTTATTACTTCATCATCTAAAATTTTTAATTACTGTCACGATGTCCCCCGCAGAAGAATCTTATGCCGCCGTCGATTTAGGATCGAATAGTTTTCATATGATTGTGGCAAATTTTACCGACGGTCATTTGCAAATTATTGATCGAATGAAGGAAATGGTTAGACTTGCATCAGGTTTGAATGCTAAAAAAGACTTATCTGAGGAATCGATACAAATCAGTCTTGAGTGTTTACAACGGTTTGGCCAACGCATTAAAGAAATTCCAAGCACGAATGTGCGCGCAGTCGGTACCAATACTTTAAGACTAGCACGCAACAAAGAATTATTCTTATCGAAAGCATATGAAGCTCTCGGACATCCCATTGAAATTATTGCAGGCCGCGAGGAAGCACGGTTGATTTATTCGGGGGTCGCGCATAGTTCTTATGATGAAACAAGTAAGCGCTTGGTTATCGATATTGGCGGTGGCAGTACTGAGCTAATCATCGGTAAAGGTTACGATACGATTAAAACTGAAAGTTTGCACATGGGCTGTGTCAATGTCGGCCAGCAATTTTTTGAAGATGGAAAAATAAAACCTAAAAGGATGCGTAAAGCGATTCTATCCGCCATGCAGGAACTAGAATCGATCAGCAGTGCTTATAAAAATACGGGTTGGGATTATGTGTTGGGATCTTCAGGCACAATTCTGGCAATTCGTGATGTAGTGCAATCGCAAGGATGGTGCGATTCGGGAATTACAGCCAGCGCATTAACGCGTTTGTCCGAGGTTTTAATTGCAATTGGCGATAGCGAGATGTTGAGCTTTGACGGTTTGTCAGATCGTAGAAAACCGGTTTTTGCGAGCGGAATAGCCATTTTGTCCGCAATTTTTGAAGCTCTCGAAATCGATAAAATGAATGTTTCGGATGGCGCTTTACGTGAAGGTCTATTATATGATTTGATTGGTCGTACGCATAATGAAGACATTCGTGATCAAACTATTGCGGCGGTAACGCAACGTTACAATATCGATAGCGAGCAGGCCATTCGAGTCAAGAATACGGCGAAGGCTTTGTTTGACCAAGTCAAAGTCAATTGGCAATTAAACGACAATAATGATTTAAAAATATTGGAATGGGGAGCGATGCTGCATGAAATAGGTCTTTCCGTTGCCCACTATCAATATCATAAACATGGCGCTTATTTAACAGCCAATTCAGATTTAGCAGGATTTTCCCAGCAAGATCAAAAAAAATTGGCGATGCTGGTTCGCAGTCATCGGCGTAAATTTCCGTTGGAAGAATTACAGATAATCAATGCTTCGATCCGTCCGTCATTAACGAAACTGTGTGTTTTATTGCGGTTAGCCGTAGTATTGCATCGAGGAAGATCGGGCTATGACTTTCCTGAAATTCATGTTGGTATGGACAAAGGCAACATTCGTCTGATATTCCCTACCAATTGGTTGGAACAACATCCACTCACATTGTTGGACTTGAATACCGAGCAAAGTTATTTACAAGCAGCCGGGATTATTTTGGACTTTCAATAGAATTTCTTCCGTTATTTGCATTTTAGATAGTATTAGCTTGGTTGAATGCGTTTTCTAAGTTCGCCAATTCAGAAAAATATCGCTGCCAATCAAAGCAAGGTCCAGGATCGGTTTTTCGTTCGGGCGCAATGTGACAGTGTCCGGAAATATCGGTAATCGGAAAGCGTTTTAGTAAACTTTGGGTAAGTGCGATTAACTGTGTGTATTGCTTGTCTGTAAAACAAATAGTATCGCTGCCTTCTAATTCAATACCGATTGAGAAATCATTGCAACGTTCTTTTCCTTGCCAGCAAGACACACCCGCATGCCAGGCGCGCTTATTACACGATACAAACTGAATAATGGTTCCGTCGCGGCGGATAAAAAAATGTGCTGAGACTTTTAATCCCACCAATGTTTGATAATACGGGTGTGCGTCCGGATTAATTTGATTGGTAAATAATTCAATGACGCCGTTTCCGCTGAAATCATCGGGTGGTAAGCTGATGTTATGAATCACCAACAAACTGATGTTTTCATTTTCAGGACGATCATCATAATTGAGAGAGGGAATAAAACTTGCGCTATCCAACCATCCATCCTCATCAATCTGCATCATAGGAATTTAAGTGAAATGTGAATCAATATATGTTGCATGGTAACCTATCGCAATTAAATTGATAATCGTTTCATCAAAATCACGTATGCAAGGTAAATTTATTACGTTAGAAGGCATTGATGGTGCAGGAAAAACCACTCAACTTGCTTGGTTGACTGAAATTCTCAAGAATCATGGAATTGATTTTGTAGTAACGCGCGAACCTGGCGGAACGGCATTAGGTGAGAAATTGCGTCTGCTATTATTGGATCGATCGATTTCAATGCATCCGGAAACGGAGGCATTGTTGATGTTTGCGGCGCGTCGTGAACATTTAGATCAAGTCATCCTGCCAGCGCTCGCTGAAGGTCAGTGGGTGGTATCCGATCGTTTCACCGACGCAAGTTTTGCCTATCAAGGTGGGGGTAGAAAGCTAGAGTACAGTAAACTGGCTGTTTTGGAGCAATGGGTACAAGCGGATCTGCAACCTGATTTAACGTTATATTTTGATATTCCAGTGGAAATCGCGCAACAACGTATTAATCAAATAAAGCACGCAGATCGTTTTGAGCAAGAACAATTCGATTTTTTTCAGCGTGTGCGACAGGCTTATCTTCAACGTGTTAAGCAATTTCCTGATCGAATGTATAAGATTGATAGCAGCCAGTCTTTGGTTGAAGTAAAAAGCGCTGTTGAAAAAGCGCTGCGGGTTCTGTTAAAACATGATTGATATTTATCCGTGGCAGCAAGAAATCTGGCAAAAAATGATGAAAAGTCAGAAATATTGGGGACACGCTTTAATATTCAAAGGAAAAAGAGGCATTGGTAAATATGCTTTTGCACGCAACTTGGCTCAATCTTTATTGTGTCAATCGCCCAAAACAGATCGACTTGCATGCGGTAATTGTTTGAGTTGCGGTTGGTTTGAGCAAAATAGCCACCCTAATTTTTACTCAGTTTTACCCGAAGCATTATTGGCGGTTGGCAATGCGGATAATACGCATATTGAAAACAAAGAAACGGGTTTGACCGCTCAGAAGGCTAAAAAAAATTTGAGTCAACAGATCGGTGTGGATCAAATTCGACAATTAAATGATTTTGTTTATCAAACGGGGCATCAGGATGGCTATAAAGTTATTCTGATTTCTCCGGCTGAAACAATGACGCATGCTGCAGCAAATGCACTATTAAAAAAACTGGAAGAACCGCCAGCGGATGTTTTATTTATTTTGGTGACGCATCAGGTACAGCATTTATTGCCGACGATTCGAAGCCGCTGCCAACAAATAGCAATGCCGGTTCCGAATATGGAAACTTCGATTGAATGGCTAAAGTTAAAAGGTATCGATAATCCTGAATTTATTTTGCCGCTCAATGATTTTTCACCTTTGTCGGCTTGGTCATTCGTTCAGGAAGATCTCGCAACACCACATCAACATTTCGTCGATCAAATTACCAATGGAAAGAAATTTGATTGGCTGATTTTGGCGCAATCGCTACAATCAATAAACTTGGCAAGAGTGACCGATTGGTTGCAAAAATGGTGTTACGATCTCGTGAGTTATCGAACGACGGGTGAAATCCGCTATTACTTGCAATTCAAATCGATCATTCAAGCAATGAGTCAGCAAATTGATTTAATTACGTGTGTCACATTTGCTAGAGAATTGAATAACCACCGAAAGTTATCACATCATCCACTGAATACTCGTTTATTTCTGGAAGAAATGTTCATTCGGTACAGTGAGATGATACACGGGAAGTAGCGTCGAGTTACTTCTTATCGTAAGTATCATCTGCTTTTAACACTTTTAATGCCGCACTCGCGCAAGCTTCGTCGAATTCAATGCCAGGAGCTCCACCCACGCCAATCCCACCGACCACTTCACCTTCTATTTTGATTGGAAAGCCGCCACCGAGTAACAGAATATTTTCATTGATGCGCGACAAGCCTTGCAATTCTGGTTTTTGTACCACTAAGGTTGCATATTTATGCGTGGAATCGCGTAAACTGACCGCAGTGTATGCTTTTCGTCGGCTACTATCGAGTGTATGGGGAGCAGCTCCATCACCTTTCAGTTGTACTTTAACAAGTCCTGACTGATCGACAATTGCAACGCTGATTTTATGGCCATTATCCAGGCATTTTTTGACAGCTGTCATGGCTGCTTGAGTCGATAATTCCAGTGATAATACCTTTTGTGAGGTTAAATCCTGAGCAAAAATAGAATTGCTGGCAATGCACAGTGATAAAAAGAAGATAGAATAAAAAGACCTCTTCACTATTTTTGTCATACTAAAATCCCTCTTTAAATGAGCTATTCATATCGTACATTAAAACGATTTTTGGGAAATCAATGAATGGGGCGATGGAAAAATAACTTGATGTACTTCCTAATGGAATCTCCAGCCATTCATCGGTTATTATAAACTTCGTTCGCCTAGAATTCTTAGTAATTTATATCGAGGATAAAATGTATATTACGATCGTTTATGTTTCAGTTAAATCAGACAAAATTGACGCTTTTAAGCAAGCTTGCCGAAGAAATCATGAAAATTCAGTTCACGAGACGGGCAATTTACGTTTTGACATCATTCAATCTGTAGATGATCCGACTAAATTTGTGTTTTATGAAGCGTATAAAACAAAACAGCATGCGGTCGCGCATAAAGAAACTCCTCATTACTTGGCTTGGCGAGATACTGTTGCTAATTGGATGGTAGAGCCACGAAATGGTGTTGCATATCAAGGTGTTTTTCCGCAGGCCTGCGATTAATAATGAATTTTACTATTGCTCGGTTACCACGAATTGAATTTGGTTCGGGTACTATAAAAAAATTACCCGATATTATTCAATCATTTGGTAGCAAGGCTCTATTGATAACGGGGGCTCATTCATTTGTGGGAAATGCCAATTGGTCGGAATTAATCAAAGAGCTTAAACAGCGAAATATTCATTGGCAACATTGTACAATTGCGCTAGAACCTTCTCCTGATTGGGTCGATGCTACTGTTAAGAGGTTTTTCGATTGTACCTTCGATGTGGTTGTTGGTATAGGGGGCGGTAGTGCTTTAGATGCAGCTAAAGCTGTGGCAGGATTATTGCGTCTTCAACATTCAGTGATGGATTATCTTGAAGGTGTTGGTCCTGAATTGCAGTATCAAGGCCCAGCCATTCCATTGATTGCAGTTCCTACGACTGCCGGTACAGGTAGTGAAGCAACTAAAAACGCAGTACTAAGCGTGCAAGGTGAAAACGGCTTTAAAAAATCTTTTCGTCACGACAAATTGGTTGCTGAATACGCTATCATTGATCCGGATTTACTCGCAAGCTGCCCTCCAAATGTTATCGCAGCAAATGGTATGGATGCGCTAACTCAACTACTGGAATCCTATGTTTCTAGCAAATCCAACCATTTTACCGATGCCTTAGCGATCAGTGGCCTACAAGCTGTTCGTGATGCACTGATTCCACTTTACCATCGGGACTCAAAACAAAATCAGAATCAGGAGAGAATGGCTTATGCTGCTTTATTATCGGGAATCACCTTGGCGCAAGTTGGTCTAGGTTCAGTGCATGGACTGGCATCACCGTTAGGTGCCTTCTTTCCTATTCCGCATGGCGTGGTGTGCGGTACGTTGGTAGCTGCTGCAACTAAGGTTAATATTGTGAGTATGCAGACCCAAGAGCCAAATAATCATACTCTAGCTAAATATGCTCACGCTGCTGAACTTCTCTGCAAAAAACAGTTTGATACACAACAATCTGCTTTTGATGCTTTGACTAAAATTTTGATTAGATGGACTCAAGAACTTGCTCTACCACGATTATCTCAGTATGGAGTGCGACATGATCACCTCGATAAAATTATTGCGAATTGCCGCGGTAGCAGCATGAAGACCAATCCGATCGTATTGGACGATGAAGAGATTAGAGAAATTCTGCTAGAACGATTGTGAAATTCCGTCGATTAAAAGGTAAAGAAAAAATGTATAGTCTTCTGATGAGAAATTACATTTTTATCGTCGGTTAGCACACGCCATCGATTGTAAGTGCTTACGGTAGAAGGATCGTTTTGAGTATGAACTTGTCACTATTGTGCAATAAAAAGTACCGATTTCGCTCCAATAAAGAATTCAAAAATAGAGTTATTTCATTTTGACGAACAGCTTTTCATTAAGCCGAAAGCGTTTTATTGTGTGTCGTTAGTGTATAAGTAAAGAATTATGCAAGGGAGATAGTCATTGATCGTAAAAGTTAAATTTTTCGAGTCGATTTTACGCTGAATGATCATTGTGGGAATTTGACGGGTTATAATGTCTCCATAAAAGCGACATTAATTAACAATAACAATATGCCACGATCAAATTTTCTAAGAACACCTTTATTGCACGGTAACGATCCAGAATTAAAACGAGAAGAAATACGCAGGTATTTTCATGCCACCCTCGATTGCTATGAAGAGCTTTTTGAGACTTTACGCTCCGATGAAGCTTACTACAACAAACCAATTTCGTTGCGACATCCGCTGATTTTTTATTTTGGACATACTGCAACTTTTTTTATTAATAAACTAATTCTTGCCGGTTTAATATCCGAGCGTATCAATCCAAAGCTTGAATCGATGTTTGCGGTTGGTGTCGATGAAATGAGCTGGGATGATCTGGATAGTACCCATTACAATTGGCCTACCGTTCAAGAAGTCAGGGATTATCGAAATACCATGCGTCAACGCGTTGATCAGTTAATCACGCAGATGCCATTGGTATTGCCGATCACGTGGGAAAGTTCTTGGTGGCCGATTTTGATGGGCGTTGAACATGAACGCATTCATTTGGAAACTTCGTCAGTTCTGATTCGTCAACACGCTCTCAAATATGTACGCTCGCACCAAAATTGTCAGCCCTGTTTAAAAGCGGGTAAAGCACCAGAGAATCAAATGATTGCAGTTTCATCCGGCAGCGTTACTCTGGATAAAAACAAGCAAAATCACCAATATTATGGCTGGGATAATGAATATGGCTTGCACCAAAGCGATGTGGCGGCATTTCAAGCCAGCCGATATTTAGTTACCAATCAGGAGTTCCTGCATTTTATTGAAGCAGATGGGTATCAAACCGAGAGCTATTGGCTAGAAGAGGGCCGTTCTTGGCAGAAATTTACCCAAGCAACTCATCCCACATTTTGGGTTAAAAAAGACGATAGGTGGTTTTTGCGTACCATGACGGAAGAAATTTCTATGCCTTGGGATTGGCCGGTTGAGGTTAATTATCATGAAGCGAAAGCCTTCTGCAACTGGAAAGCAGTTGTTACCAAACAACCTGTCCGTTTGCCTACTGAAGATGAATGGTATCGTTTGTATGATGAAGCCAAATTATCGGAAGTACCTGCCGAAACCGCTGCAAATGGCAATCTGCATTTGGATCACTATGCTTCCAGTTGTCCGGTCACTGAATTTAAGCACGGTGATTTTTATGACATCGTCGGTAATGTGTGGCAATGGACCGAAACACCGATCTATCCATTCCCCGGCTTTGATGTCCATCCGCTGTACGATGACTTTACCACGCCAACATTTGATAATCAGCATAATTTAATGAAGGGCGGATCGTGGATTTCATGTGGTAATGAATCGTTACGGAGTGCACGGTATGCGTTTCGGCGGCATTTTTTTCAGCATGCGGGGTTTCGTTATGTCATTTCTGACGCGCCCGCCAAGCAGCCTAGTTCTAATTATGAAACGGATAAACTGCTATCGGAATATGCTGAATTTCACTATGGAGATCATTACTTTGATGTGCCGAATTTTTCGAAGGCTTTGGCAGAAATTGCAATTAAAGCAATGGGAAATCGGCCTAAACGATCTGCGTTAGATTTGGGTTGCGCGTCGGGTCGCGCAACCTTTGAATTGGCGCGCGCATTTGATCAGGTGACTGGCATTGATTTTTCAGCACGGTTTATCGGTCAAGGCGTACAACTCGCCAAGCAAGGCATCTTGCGTTATGTTTTAACTGATGAAGGCGATTTGGTTTCTTACAAAGAACGCACGTTGACAGGTTTGGATTTAGAACATGTCAAGGATAAGGTTGAGTTTTATCAGGGGGATGCTTGTAATCTGAAATCTATTTTAACGGGATATGATTTGATTCTCGCGGCTAATCTGATTGATCGTTTGTATGATCCTAGCAAGCTGCTTAATAGCATTCATGAACGTATTAACCTAGGCGGATTATTGATGATCACCTCGCCTTATACCTGGTTGACGGAGCATACTAAAAAAGAATTTTGGATTGGCGGATTCAAGCGCGATGGAGAAAATTTCACTACGCTAGATGGTTTAAAAGCAATCTTAGAAAAACACTTTAAGCTGATTCAAGGACCGCAATCCGTACCGTTTGTCATTCGCGAAACCAAACGCAAATTCCAACATACGCTTTCCGAAGTCACGATCTGGGAGAGAGTTTCTTGATCAATGGTTTTGATTTCGATCAAGAAATCAACCGTACAGGAACCAGTAGTACCAAATACGATGGACGTCAAGGCATGTTCGGCAGGGATGATGTTATCCCTGCTTGGGTGGCCGATATGGATTTTGCCGCACCTCCCGCAGTTACACAGGCTTTAATCCAACGTGCGCAACATCCCATTTATGGTTACACGTTATTTCCAGATAGTTTGTATGACGTGTTGATTGATTGGATGTTACACCGTCATGGTTGGTCTATTCAACGCGACTGGATTGTGATGTGCCCTGGTGTTGTGCCTTCGATCAATGCGGCCATTGTTGCACTGACTAAACCTAATGAGGGTGTTATTGTTCAGCCGCCGGTATACTTTCCTTTCTTTTCAGCAGTGACGCAATCCGGAAGAAACCTGATTCATAATCCGTTACGGATAGAAAATAAGGAAAATAATCGTTATGCCATTGATTTCGATCACCTAGAACATTGCGCCAAAAACGCACGATTGTTGTTATTGTGTTCCCCCCATAATCCGGTAGGTCGAGTTTGGCAACCTAAAGAATTAGAGAAATTATTGGAGATTGCCAATAAACATAATTTGCTAATCTTTTCCGATGAAATTCATGCAGATCTTATTTATCCAGACCATCGGCATTATCCAATAGCAAGCCTATCCAGCTCTGCTAACAATATCATTACTGCGGTGGCACCCAGCAAAACTTTTAACATTCCAGGTTTGAATTTGTCGGCATTGATTATTCCCGATAAAACAACTCGAAACGCAGTTAAGAATGTATTTAACAATTTCCATATCAGTGCATCCAATCCCTTCAGCATTACTGCGTATGAAACCGCTTATCGGGAAGGTGAGGATTGGTTAAATGCATTGCTGATCTACTTGCGCGACACTCGTGACACTGTGCAAACTTTCTTGCATGATCATTTCCCAGAAGTCAAGGTAACGCCTATCGAAGGAACCTATCTTATGTGGTTAGATTTTCGGGCCTGGGGAATGACTGATGCACAATTAAAACATTTCTTTGTTCATCAAGCCGGTATTGGTATGAGTCCCGGTATTTTATTCGGCTCAGAAGGAAGTGGTTTTATGCGGTTGAATATCGCTGCGCCAAAACGAATTATTCTTGATATTGTTAACAAAATAGTTAAATCACGATGAGTGTATTTCTATTTTAGTTCGCATCAAAATTTCATAAAAATCAATTCCATGTTTCAGGTGCGACAATTTGTCGCATTATATTTTTTAATAGAGTGAACTATAATTTTCTCGCCATTCTGAAATCGATGAATGGAAATGAAAGAAACTACAATTAAAGAATAGGATTCGAAACAAAATGATAAATTTTAAACAAACCCTTATGACCGTTAGCGCCATTGGCACTTTCTTGGCATTTAGCATGTCTGCAAGCGCTACCTCGTCAGTAATCTATGCTGACCCTGTTCCTGGTAGTACCGAGCCTGGTGTTTGCAATGGTGGCATTAGTTACGAATGGACGGTAAAAATGGGCAGTTCTCACACCGCTGGATTCGTCAATCATGTCGGCGCAAAAAGCTTTAATGAACCACCTCCTGCCTACGAACCACCTCTCACAGGATGGACACATACTTCTAACTGGGTCGCTTTTGAGTTAGAAAAAGACGCGATGGTGGAAATTGAAGTGATGCGTCAAGAAGGCGTTCCTTACACTTCGAAAGATCCCGTTACTGCTTTACCCATCATGGCAACCGCTCGCAATAAATTAATACCTGCATTTGCAATTTATTCCGGTTGGGACGATACCAGTTGCGAAGATCATCGCTATAACAATTCGGCTGACTTTGATTGGTCTACCGTTAAATACATAACCAATGCACCGAATAAAGGTGGTTGGGCTACTGCTAAACGCAAAATCAAACTGAAAGCGGGAAAATACAGCATCGCGATCGGCGGTTCGCCAAAAGTTTTAGACACCTATCCTGATGCAAAATGCGATCCTTTGACGGATAAAGTATGTTATGCCTATACGGGTAGACACGGGTATAGAGTCGAAATCGAAACACATCCTGTTGGAAAGGGCGCTGCAAGCAGTTCTGAAGATAGCTCTTCAACCAGTAACTAATTATTTTTAATAAGTTAAAGCTCTGCACAGTCTCCGGTTAGCCCGGAGACTGTTAATGTTCTAATCGTAGTTAAATTGTAGCGAACCTATCTTCTATGACTTTATCGTGACTTTACGATAGTTGCTTTTTCTACTCATAACGCGTTTATTTCCCAGTAATACTGCCACGAAAAGTAGAACGGCCTCCTCAGGATGTACTGTTCAAGAAATCATAACTACCATTTGTTGCTGAGCTTTTGTTCAACTTTTCAAGACGGTCATTACTATGTATCAACGTTTTATTTTAATTCTAGTTTTCATTATTTTCCTGTTTAATATTAAAAGCAGTCACGCTGCCGAAGATCCTCCGCGACCTCCATCACTAAAAACCATTTCGGTGCCTGAACCGAGTAACCTTGAAGATTTCATCATCGATAAACAAAAAGCCATCGAATTAGGTAAAGCATTATTTTGGGAAATGCGTGTCGGTAGTGATGGGATAACCGCTTGTGCTACTTGTCATTTCAATGCTGGCACGGATAGCCGGTCTTTTAATCAAATCAATCCTGGTTCTAATCGTATTCATAACGACGGCGCGCCTGATCCAGATTTAACATTTGATTTTGGTCCCGCACAACAATTAAAGCCCGAAGATTTTCCTTTTCGGAAACTCAGCAACATTTTTGACCGAGCTTCCCCTGCCGTGTCAGATTCCAATGATGTGGTTTCTTCACAAGGCGTCAAAGCAGCCGATTTTCTTTATACCAAGCGTGGTAAAAGTGAAGATATCGTTGTACCGAGAATCGATACTGACGGTTTTTCCATCCATAATAAAAACATTCGTAGAGTAGCGGGACGCAATTCACCAAGTGTGATCAACGCCGTTTTTAATTTTCGCAACTTTTCCAATGGCAGTGCGCAGAACGATTTTAACGGTGTCAACAAATGGGGATCGCGCGACATTAATGCAAAAGTTTATCGCGTTGCTACCAATTCGAATCAGATCGAAGCCGTAACGGTGAGTCTCAACAATTCTAGTTTAGCTTCCCAAGCTGTTGCGCCACCGCTCAGTGATCGGGAAATGAGCGCAACTGGAAGAACATTTCCAGATATCGGGCGTAAATTAGTCAGCATGCGCCCACTTGCGCTACAAAAAGTTCATTTTGAAGATAGTGTGTTAGCTAAATACAGCCGCTGGCCTGGTACTGGACTGACGGTTTCTTCTTATCAGAAAATGATTCAAAATGCGTTTCATCCACAATGGTGGAAGTCCTCTCAATTCATCCGAATAAGCGAAAATGGTGTTAACGTTATTTCGAATGGCAAACCAAGTCATTTCAATGACTATAGTTTAATGGAATACAACTTCTCACTTTTCTTTGGTTTGGCAATTCAAATGTATGTTTCCACGTTGGTGGCTGACGACACCCCGTATGATCGATTTATGATGGGTGAAAATTCAGCAATCAGCGAAGCAGCCATTAAGGGTGTCGATCTATTTCGAAGCCAATCGCGTGGCCGTTGTATCAATTGTCATGAAGGTGCAGAATTAACCGGGGCTTCTATTACGCGTGTGTTAGCCAGTCCGATAAGAATCCGGGAAGAGCAGGCTTTTGATCGCGGTTTCAATAATATTGCCATAAATCCTGCAACCGAAGACATTGGTTTAGGAGGAAAAGATCCGTTTGGTAATCCTCTCTCTTATTCACGTCATGCATCGACAAACATTCCTAATTGCGCCAATGGATTGCCGTGCCCGGTCATTGCCGATGGATTTTTTAAAGTTCCTGGGCTTCGCAACGTCGAGTTAACTGCGCCCTATTTTCATAATGGCGGTACTTTGACGTTACGCCAAGTTTTAGATTTTTACAGTCGCGGTGGAGATTTCCCTGCGCTTGAACAACTCGATGGCTCGGAAATTGCAGGCTTGAATGTTTTGTCGAATAGCGAGGAAGAAAAAGCGAATCTCGAAGCGTTTTTGTTATCGCTCACTGATGAGCGTGTACGCTTACGTAAAGCACCTTTTGATCATCCGCAATTATTTGTTCCCATCAAAGATAAAGGTCATGATGATTTAGAGAATTCTAGAGAGAATAGTCAAGGCGCTTATCTAAAAATCAATGCAGTCGGAAAAAATGGTGGTAGGGCTCTCAAATCTTTTTTACAGTGAAGTAGGAACTTTCATGCGGAAATATCCATCTCATTGACCATCATTTTGCGGTGGCGCTAATGATATAACTAAACGCTTTATTTATTTGACTTAACCGATTATGATAAACGATAGATGTAACAGATTTTTTTAACATTGAATACTGTAACGAGGTCGGTGCAACTGAATTACAGAGTGCTTATCTTAACAATGCACTTTACAAAGGAGTATTACTATTATGCAACTTAAAACCACGCTTATGGCAACAAGCATTCTAGCAATTTTTATCAGTTCACCTGTTTGGGCTGCTGATGCAGGTCATACATCGGAAGCTATGGAGCATGCAGGAAAAGCTCAAGCGCATGGTGAAGTGGGGCATGCTAAAGAATCACTTGAACATGCAAAAGATAGCTTAGCGCATGCTAAAGCTGCTGGTAAGGAGCATGCAGAAGCGCATAAACATATGGATGAAGCTATTAAACACTTGGAAGAATCCATCAAACATGCCGAAATGGGTCACGGTAAGGAAGCTGCTAAGCACTCTGAAGAAGCGATGAAACATATGCGCCAATCAGGACATTAAATAAACAAGGCTCTAGACTAACAGATTGTATCTACTGGTCTAGAGCCTAGGTAAAACTTATCCATCAAAGTGTTATCGATTTTCAAAATCCGACTTGGTCAGCAACTCCGTTAATACTCGCAATACGCCTTTTTGCCAATTCGGAAAATTTAAACCAAACGTTTGCTCTAGTTTTGTAGTATTGAGTCGTGAATTTAATGGGCGTTTTGCTGGTGTGGGATAGTCGGTACTCGGGATCGCAGTGAGTTGGCAACGTGACTTGGTAAAATAAGGCTCAGCATGCTGCAGAATAAAATCAGCAAATTGGTACCAACTGGTATGACCTTGTGCCGCCAAGTGATATAACCCTGCCAACTCTGGCCGTAATTGAATGGTACGCACCGCATGTGCAGTTACATCAGCGATTAGCTCTGCTCCGGTCGGCGAACCTATTTGATCATTAACGATACTGAGCTTGTCCCGCTGCTGCGATAAACGCAAAATAGTTTTAATGAAATTATTTCCATGCGCACCGTAAACCCAGCTGGTTCTAAAAATCAGATGATTGCAACCAGAATCAATAATATTGTTTTCACCTTGCAATTTTGTTTTACCATAGATATTGAGTGGATCGACCAGATCGGTTTCGCTATAAGGGTCGCTACTTTTTCCATTAAATACATAATCAGTAGAATAATGAATCAAACAAGCGTTGCATGCTTTAGCCTCTTGAGCGAGCATTCCTGGCGCATACGCGTTTAGAATTTCAGCGTTTTCGATATCACTTTCGGCTTTATCCACTGCTGTATAGGCCGATGCATTAACAATTACATCCGGAGAAACACTTTTAATCGTTTGGCGAATATCATCAAAACGTGTTAAGTCGCCACACATTTCCTGACTTGCAGAGCAAAGAGCCACCAATTCACCTAATGGCGCAAGACTGCGTTGCAACTCCCAACCGACTTGGCCATTTTTACCCAATAGTAAAATTTTCATAAAGTACGTTGCTTATAATTTTTTTCGATCCATTGGCGATACGCACCTGTTTGTACATCGGTTGTCCATTGTTGATTATCGATATACCAATGAATGGTTTTGCGTATGCCAGTGGCAAATGTTTCTGCTGGCCGCCATTTCAATTCACGTTTTATTTTAGTAGCATCGATAGCATAGCGTCGGTCATGTCCAGGGCGATCCGCAACATAGGTAATCAATTGACGAAACTGCCTTTGTGGATAAATTTCAGTTAACAAATCACAAATCGTTTGAACAATTTCAAGATTGGTTTTTTCGTTCCACCCACCTATATTATAAGTTTCTCCGGGTAGCCCTGCTGCTAGCACTCGGCGAATAGCAGTACAATGATCAGTTACGTAAAGCCAATCGCGAATCTGCAAACCATCGCCATAAACTGGTAAATTCTTCTCAGCTAATGCATTGCATATCATCAATGGAATTAATTTCTCAGGAAATTGAAAAGGTCCATAGTTGTTGGAACAATTAGTAGTCAACGTCGGAAAGCCATAGGTGTGATGATAGGCACGCACCAAATGATCGCTAGAAGCTTTACTCGCAGAATAAGGGCTATTCGGTTGATAGTTATGTATTTCGGTAAAAGCCGGCGCTTGAGGAGCTAGTGAACCATACACTTCATCGGTGGATACATGCAAAAACCGAAAATTGCCTTTAGCGCCCTGATCCAATTGCATCCAATAAGCACGAGCCGCTTCCAATAAATGAAACGTTCCTAAAATATTGGTCTGAATAAAATCTTCTGGACCGTGAATCGATCGATCGACATGACTCTCCGCGGCTAAATTGATAATTGCGCGTGGCTGATATGTTGTCAGCAACTGAGAAATGAGTTGCGTATCACCAATATCTCCACGCACGAAAATATGCCGTGGATCGTCTTTAACACTTGATAGATTTTGTAGATTACCTGCATAGGTTAATTTGTCGACATTCACGATGCGTTCGTCACCGTGTTGCAACCATTCCAAAACAAAATTACTACCAATAAATCCTGCGCCTCCGGTTACCAGAATCATTCAAATCCCTTTATTCTTTTAATAAATTCAAAGCGTACTAAACTACCATTTAATGTTCATCCTCAGCATTCCAACTTGGCAAAACTCCTGTTTCTTCGGATTTTACTTGAAATTCACACGCTATGCCCACGCCAGGCACCCATATCAATTGATCTTCGCAAAATAATAAAGGTAACTGGCTACGTTCCCAAGGTGGTATGCAAGCCTCTTGCAAAAGCTTTTTTAAGCTACGGCGAGGACGATTGCATGCCGGCTTAAAATTTTCTCCACCTGCTCGTAAACGTAGCGTCAGCATGCGTCCAATAATTTTTTTGTACGCAATTCCTTGATTTTTCGATTGTACAAAACGAACACTATTCTTACCCCATTGCACAGCTTGTTCGCATTGATCGTTCCAAGTGAAGCTGATAGAAGAATAGTCCTCAATAGTCGGCTCCTGAAGAAAATAAATAGCGTTTTTAAAACAGCGAATTTGATATTTACCGATTTCGATGCAAAACTGATGATCGTCACGCATCGATAGCAATTGCTGCGTTAGATTTTCCAACTTTGTTGTGTTAGGTAATTGAATTCCTTGATATGTCAGTTCGTACCGCAATAGGTTTTTTACACGGACTACATTTAATTGGCGCAAGCACTGTATATTCAATTGCCCCGAAACAAAACATCGCTCACGATCTATCTCAGCCAATTCGTCCAATAGCGTTGATGCATCAGAAAGATGACGACTGGCCCTAGTGAATGTTTTTGCATAATTCACATAGCGTTTTTTTAGAACCGGAAAAATTTCGTGGCGTAAAAAATTTCGATCATAATTGGTATCATCATTACTTTCATCGATGATCCACGCTAAATTGTTTAATTGAGCATACTGTTCGATTTGATGGCGGGACACGTTTAATAGAGGCCTTAGTAGTTTAGCCTGATTGACATGCCTCTGTTGTCGCACAACTGGCATGGCGCTTAATCCTTTGACTCCTGCACCACGCAGCAATTGCAACAATAAGGTTTCGGCTTGATCATCTAAATGCTGTGCCAAAACCACATAATCAGCCATGACGTTACTAAAAATTCGGTACCGCTGCTCTCTCGCAGAAGCTTCTAAACTGACTCCTCGCTCTTTTTGAACATGTAAATAGGCCACTTCAATAGCAATACCATAAGAGAACGCTAGCTTAGAACAAAACTGAGACCACGTTGTTGCATTACCACTGATACCATGATTAACGTGCACGGCTGACAGGCTGAATTGCATTGGCTTAGAGAAATTTGCTAAGAGATCAAGCAAGACCACTGAATCTATGCCGCCGCTTAATGCGACGCACACATGATCGCCCTGTTTTATATGTTGTTGAAGTACTTTCTGAACTTCGGCAAACAGAAAATCACCTGACTCAGGCTTCTTTGAAAGATCCATAAGCCATCAATCGATTATGGCGTTTTTCTAATAATGCATCAATCGAAAGACTTTGTAGTTTATGCAGGGATTCTTGCAGCACATTCTTAACAGATTGCATGGTCGCAGCATAATCACGATGTGCACCGCCAATAGGTTCTGGAATGATGCCATCGATCAATTTCACATCTTTCAGGCGATCAGCAGTAATACCCATAATTTCAGCAGCTTCTGGTGCTTTATCTGCACTTTTCCATAAAATGGACGCACAGCCTTCTGGAGAAATCACTGAATACGTTGCATATTGCAGCATGTGTACCATATCACCTACCGCCACGGCTAAAGCCCCCCCCGATCCGCCTTCGCCAATGATGACGCAAACAATAGGTATTCTTAATTCCGCTAAGGCATACAGATTACGGCCAATGGCTTCCGATTGTCCGCGTTCTTCTGCATCAATACCCGGATAAGCGCCTGGGGTATCAATAAACGTAATCAACGGTAGTGAAAATTTTTCTGCCAACCGCATCAAACGTAAAGCTTTGCGATAACCTTCGGGCTTTGGCATGCCAAAATTACGGTATATTTTTTCTTTGGTGTCGCGGCCTTTTTGGTGACCGATCACCATAACCGGTTGATCATTAAATCTTGCCAAACCGCCTATGATGGCATGATCATCGCCAAAATTACGGTCGCCATGCAATTCTTCAAAATCCGTAAACAGTTGATTGATATAATCCAGTGCATAAGGGCGTTGCGGATGTCGAGCAACCTGAGAAATTTGCCAAGGCGTCAGCTTGGCATACACACTTTTTGTCAGTGATTGGCTTTTTGCGCGCAACTTTTCGATTTCAGATGAAATATCAAGTGCAGAATCGTCTTGCGCAAAACGCAGTTCTTCGATTTTCGATTCAAATTCTGCAATATTCTGTTCAAATTCCAGAAAAGTAATTTTCATGGCAACTGGGATATAATCTTAAATCGCTAAATGATACAGTATTTATAGAGAAATCGGCATGTCACGCCTTCGAAATTACGACAGAAAGCCCCTTCAAGTGTTATTGTTTCATACCCCAAAAAACTAGCGTAAAAATAGCCATAAATTAATGAAAAGAAGAAAAATTTTACAAACACTGAGTGTCATTGTTTTATTGCCAATCGCTTCGTTGAAAAATTTTTCACGCGGTTTTGCAAACCCCGTTACTCCTGAAAATTTAAAACCGCTCAATAAACCTCCAAAAACGTGGCGCAAGTACCTCTCACCTGAGGCCTATCAAGTTTTATTTGAGCAACAAACCGAAGATGCAAATAGCAGTGAACTCAACCAAGAACACCGCGAAGGTACATACATTTGTGCGGCCTGTTATTTACCATTGTTTCAAAGCATCTATAAATATGAAAGTGGTAGTGGTTGGCCTAGTTTTTTCCAATCCATTCCTAGTCATGTCAGCACCCAACTTGATGATTCAATTGGAATCATTAGAACCGAATATCATTGCATCCGTTGCGGCGGACATCAAGGACATGTTTTTAAAGACGGACCGCCGCCAACTGGAGAGCGCTGGTGTAACAATGGACTATCATTAAAATTTATTCTAAAAACTGAGCCGCTTCCTCTTCTTAGAAGCTAGCACTATACGCTATTACATTTGTGAGCAATCTACCATTGATTTCATTAGGAAATATTACACCTGAGGAATTTCTGCAGGAATATTGGCAAAAAAAACCATTACTGGTCAGAAATGCATTTCCAGGCTTTAACGGTCTACTCAGCCCAAGTGAACTACAAAAGCTTGCCTGTTATGAAGACACTCAATCACGCCTTGTGACCAAACAAAAAAATCAATGGAAACTAAAACATGGTCCATTTCGCAGCTCAGATTTCAAAAAACTATCGGATACGCATTGGACATTATTGGTGCAAGAAGTCAATCACTATCTTCCATCAGCACGCAATTTATTGTCGCAATTTCGTTTTATTCCACATGCGCGTTTAGATGATTTAATGGTTAGTTATGCATCGCAAAGTGGAGGTGTCGGGCCACATTTTGATTCGTACGATGTATTTTTATTACAAGGGCTCGGTGAAAGGCGTTGGCAAATCTCGGCACAACAAGATAATGAATGGGTGGCTGAGGCACCATTAAAAATTCTAAAACACTTTCAACCTGAACAAGAATGGATTTTGCATGCGGGTGATATGCTTTATTTACCGCCGCATTATGCTCATAACGGCATCGCTGAGAATGATTGCATGACGTATTCGATTGGTTTTCGCGCTCCCAGTCACCAAGAATTAATTGAACAATTCCTCATCTATCTGCAAGATCACACGCAGATCGAAGGTCAATATGTTGATCCTGATTTGCAACTACAGCAACATCCTTCGCAAATTAGCTTGTCTATGCAACAACAAACACGCGATATCCTTAAAAAAATTCAATGGAGCGAAAATACAGTAGAAGATTTTCTCGGTCGCTATTTATCTGAACCAAAATCGCATGTTTTTTTTGACCCACCTGACAAACCCATTACACAACATCAATTTAAAAAACATTTGCAGAAAAATGGTGTCACGCTTAGTTTAAAAAGCCGAATGCTAACGGGAAACAATCGTATTTTTATGAACGGTGATTCCTATACTATTTCTGATGATGCATTTCAAATGCTAAGGAACTTGGCTGATCATCACATGTTATCTGCACCATTGCTTGTTGATGAAGAAACCGAAGTACTGCTATATCAATGGTACATCGATGGTTATCTAGAATAAAACAACCTAATAAGGGAATTTCCTGCGGTACATAGATCGGTTAATAGGTTGGAACTCGATGGAGAAAGTCATTGCATGCATTATGCGCCGGTAATTGAATGCTTCATGGCGCATTCGGCGTATTCTGTTGCTGTTTTGTTTAAGATGTTGCTAGTAGAAATCTGGAACGGTGGTTTATATGATGAATCGATGGACGATATAGTAAACTCAAATCTGCATGTGATGCGTTTTATGGAGTTGTCGTTAGAAGATGATGTGTCGGATCATTCTATGTTATCGTGATTTGGAACGCAACTGACAGAAGCAGGGGCACGGAACGGATTAATAGCGCAGCAAATAAAAGCTTGCGATATTGGGACTAAGAAAGGTTGTCACATTGATGCAAGCATTACGCAAATCTAAAATTAGCCTATCTTATGAGTAGTTAATGACCAAGAAGAACGTGACGATGAAACAGATACTAAAAACGCAGCGATGTGGGAAATTGATGTAACGCAGCCTAGTGTTGAACTAACGCATATTGGCGGTAAATCCGTTTTGGTTATTATAAATAGCACTGATAATAGCTTGATTTTGGTGGTTGAAAAGACTGCGACTAATTGTCATAACAGTAAGATCACTTACATCTTCTCAATAAAACCGACATTTATACGTGTGAGTGTTCATACCGACAAAGGGCATAGAAATCAGAAGTATTGGGGCATTTTGAACTGAAATTACGCGGTATTTACAAGACAGCATTTTTGGATAAAGCCAAAAAGAATAATCCATTGACCCCCAGACAATTACAATGCATTCGCTTAACCAAGCACATTATTGTTGGTCAAGGCCCAAACACCCCGTTAACTGCAATATGGACAAGGTGCATGGTTAGTAATATTGCCTATATTGACATGATCAAATTGATAAATTAGTACTCGATAAAGCTTGTTTTAAACTTGCGGTTTTCCGTGATCTTGCCAAGGGGGGGTATTTCTTGTTGAAGAATTAAGTTATAAAAAGGTCTTTTTTTTATATAATAAAAACATTTGTTCTTGATAGACTAAAAGCAATTGAATAAACTGTGCTGCTACCCGTCAAGGTTAAATTTTTTTATGGATGATAAATTTGCTTTGTATTCTTTCAAAAAAGTTATTCGCTCGAATTGGATAAATAAGTCTCGATTGGGGAAATTTCTATTTCCTATTAAGAACGGAATTCGTAAGATTTTTTCAGTTTTTTTGTTATTTATAGATCATATTCTATTTATTTTTAAGCAAGACAATATAAAAAGTTTGTACAGGCAAAGTGAATTTATTCACTTTGAAACGCATTGTATTAATCTTATTAGAAGGCTAGATAAAAAGAAATTTATTGCAGATCAATTTGATAATGTTAGTTTTAATTTGAAATTTTTTCCTGCTGTTGACGGTGCTACGCTGAATTTAGAACAACTCATTAAGCAAGGCCGTCTGGCTCCAGACAATAGAGATCTCGGAACAGGAAATAAGCTAACACCAGCACAGATTGGAGTTTATTTGTCGCATTATGAACTCTGGAAAGAAGCCCTGAATTCAAGCAATAAAATAACTTTCATTCTGGAAGATGACGCCTTTCTAGATTGCGAGGTAGCGACTTTACAGAAAGTTATCCATTATATTCCAGAAGATACAGACATTTTTTTTGTCAATCATAGGAAAAATAAGAAACAGCATATCAATCCCTATATATCTAAATTTGTCGGTCGTTTCTGGGGGCTTACGTCTTATTTCGTTACTAAAAAGGGTGCAGAAAAACTTCTACAACTAACTGCTCCCATCCATATGAGTGTTGACGATATGGTGAGTCGGCTAAATGAAAAAGGACTAATTAACTGTTATTGCTCCCGCCAAGAATTGGTTATTGAGTGTAGTAATGCAAAAGATAGGAAAAATTTTCGTTTTGCCAGTGATATTCAAGATCGTACTGAAGAAAGGGACTAATTGTCAGCATTTTATAATGCTTATCAAACTCGCTTCATAGAATCAAAAAAGTCAGAATTGTTTTTGGTTGCTCTAATTTTATCGAGCAAGAATGCCATAGCATCCATGTCATCCATTGGATGAAGCAATTTGCGTAACACCCAAATTTTTTGCAAAATTTCTGCTGGAATCAGGAGTTCTTCGCGGCGAGTGCCTGAACGATTCACGTTGATGGCAGGATAGATTCGTTTTTCCGCCATACGTCGATCCAAATGAATTTCCATATTGCCGGTACCTTTAAATTCCTCGTAGATAACATCATCCATGCGAGATCCAGTGTCAATCAAAGCAGTTGCTATGATTGTCAATGATCCACCTTCTTCGATATTTCTTGCCGCACCGAAGAAACGTTTAGGACGTTGCAGTGCACTAGCATCGACACCGCCAGTCAACACCTTTCCTGATGCTGGAACTACAGTATTATAGGCACGAGCCAATCGTGTAATGGAATCGAGAAGTATCACCACATCTTTTTTGTGCTCAACCAAACGCTTTGCTTTTTCAATTACCATATCGGCTACTTGTACATGGCGAGTTGCCGCTTCATCGAAGGTGGAAGAAATCACTTCACCACGCACTGATCGGGTCATTTCAGTGACTTCTTCAGGACGCTCATCGATTAATAAAACCATCAAAATAACATCTGGATAATTTGCCTCGATGGAGTGGGCGATGTGTTGTAGCATCACCGTCTTTCCTGACTTTGGACTAGCGACTAGTAAGCCACGCTGTCCTTTTCCGATTGGCGCGATCAAGTCAATGATGCGTCCGGTGATATTTTCTTCCGCTTTGATATCGCGTTCCAACATCAAGCGTTGATCAGGAAAAAGCGGGGTAAGATTTTCGAAAAGGATTTTTTGTTTAGAGTTTTCTGGAGGCTCGTTATTAACTTTATCGACTTTAACCAAGGCAAAATAGCGTTCGCCATCTTTAGGAGGGCGAATTTCACCATCGATAGAATCACCCGTATGTAGATTAAAACGCCGGATTTGACTGGGGGATATATAGATATCATCGGGACCAGCTAAGTAAGATGTATCGGGAGAACGCAAGAAGCCAAAACCGTCTTGTAATATTTCCAGAGTGCCATGTCCGTAGATCGTTTCACCTTTTCGCGCTTGATTCTTTAACAAGGCAAAAATCAGATCCTGCTTGCGCATTCGATTAGCGCCATCGATTTCATTTTCGACGGCCATTTTGACTAATTCGGTAACATGAAGGTTTTTTAAATCAGATAAGCGCATGAGGATACTCGTGATAAAGGATAATCAAATGAACGATGAAAATAAAACAATGGGAAAGGAAAAATACAGGTGGAATTACTCAATTAAGTAATGTGGTTGAGAAAAAATCACGCGATCCACGTTTATAGGGGCGTAAGACTAATGGGTTTAAATGTGGCTGTCAATAAATGCTGTTAGTTGTGACTTCGATAAAGCACCCACCTTAGTCGCTTCGATGCTGCCATTTTTAAATAACATCAAAGTAGGGATGCCACGAATACCATATTTGGGCGGAGTAGATTGATTCTCATCAATATTGAGCTTGACTACTTTGAGCTTATCGCCATATTCATTTGCAATTTCATCCAATACAGGTGCTATCATTTTGCACGGACCACACCATTCCGCCCAGTAATCAACTAAAACAGGCGTATCTGATTGTAAAACTTCTGCATCAAAATTGGCATCAGTAACGTGATGAATATGCTGACTCATATAATCCTCTGTGAAATAAACAATTGTAAGAGCGTAATCCCAACACTATCATTAAAGAATTGGGGGGCCGGTTAGTAAACTGAAATTTTGGATAAAATTTTTAGAAAGGTTTAAAACAACTTATTTTGCTATGCTATAGAAAAAACAGTTAAATGTGAAGTGTCCAAACGAAAAAATCATAGCGATCACTGTTGTCCGAACGCCGTTATGGTCTTGCTACGATCAGAGCGAACCTGAATTCCTATACGGTCCCCAATCTTATGCCAGATAGAACTAGTAGCAAGCAAAAGTAATGTTAAGCCACTGTTTAAACGAACAGTATACAGAACTTCCGCACCACGAAATGCTTTGTTGATGATGGTTGCCTGTATTGAACTGCTTGCATCGAATTCGATATCGGAAGGGCGTAGCAATACTTCAACTTCGCAATTGGTATTGTTATCATCCCGATCAGTTTTTTGTAACGTTAGTGTCACCGGTAAAACACCCAATTCGGTTTTGACATGATGCGAATCCTGCATAATTCCCGGCAATAATGTTCCTTGGCCAATGAAATCGGCGACAAAACGGTTGCTTGGATGGTGATACAGATTGTCCGCGGTGCCCCATTGTTGAATAACACCTTGGTGCATGACACCAATTTCATCTGCTACCGTAAACGCTTCCGCTTGGTCATGCGTGACTAAAATGGCGGTAATGTGTTGTTGCTTAAGAATATCACGCACCTCCATACTTAAGCGTTCGCGCAAATTCACGTCGAGATTGGAAAAAGGCTCATCGAGTAATAAAAGATTGGGTCTTGGCGCTAGCGCACGTGCTAATGCAACACGTTGTTGTTGTCCACCCGATATTTCATGGGGGTATTTGTGAATGACTTGTGACAAATGCATGGTATCGAGCAATTCATGGATACGTTGTTGTTTGTCTGTTTTATTGAGTCGATACAAACCAAAACCAACATTATCGGTAACATTAAGATGGGGAAATAAGGCATAGTCTTGGAAAACCATGCCGATATGTCTTTGTTCTGGTGGTACAAACTTTTCTGCACTGCTTAGTAAAGCGCCATTCAGCACAATTTCCCCAGAATGGATTTTTTCAAAGCCTGCGATACAGCGTAATACGGTGGTTTTGCCACAACCACTTGGCCCTAATAAACAACCGATAGTCCCTTTTTTCAGTGCAAACGACAGCGTATCGACGACGATGTGATCGCCATACGATTGCTGAATGTTATTGAGCTGCAAAAATGGATTGTTCATCACTAAGACTCAGTATTTCGCATGAAGAAAAAAATTGGTATCAAACCGGCTAGTACCATCGTTATTGCAGGTATTGCTGCTTGTTCCCATTGTCCTTCTGAAGTCATTTGATAGACACGCACGGCAAGCGTATCCCAACCAAATGGTCTTGTCATCAAAGTAATAGGCATTTCCTTCATAACGTCGACAAATACTAACGTTGCTGCGGTAAACAATCCCGATTTGAGTATTGGAATATGTATCTTGTGGATAATCGACCATCCGTTTAATCCTAAACTCATGGCTGCTTCATCGATACTAGCGGTAATGCGGTGCATGGCGCTATCAATGGCATAATGGCTGACCGCCATGAAACGTATCAAATAAGCGATTAACATCATCATCAGCGTGCCTTGAATGACTTGGCTCCATTCAATCGATGACCACTGTGATAACCACGCCGATAATTGACCATCGAGCCAAATGAATGGCACATAAACGCCAATCGCCAATACCGTGCCTGGCAATGCATAACCGATCGTAGCAATGCGAACGGCATTGCGTGTGGCTATGCTTGGATGACGGCGTACTGCATAAACCATCACTATAACCACCGCGCATGTCAACGCTGCGGCCAAGCTCGAGAGTGAAATCGAATGCGATAAAAACTCCCAATAACGGCTGCTATCAAAGTCGTTTGCAAAAGCGTCGATGGACCAGAGCACAAGCTGCGTGATCGGTAGTGCAAATGCCACAGTTAATACGCTGACAATAAAACCGATGGCTACTATTTTCTGCCCTCCGACTAATGGCATGCGTTGTGCGCGACCGCTTATTTTGGATTCTGCGTAACGCATGCGCATGCGTAACCGTTGTTCGATGGCGATAACAATAAAAACGATAATAATTAATAAGGAAGCCAATTGTGATGCAGCTTGCAAAGAAAACATACTAAACCAGGCTTTGTAAATCGCGGTGGTGAAAGTATTGTAATTAAAAACGGAGACAGTGCCAAAGTCTGCCAAGGTTTCCATTAATACCAACATCAAACCGCCAGCAATCCAAGGGCGTGCCATGGGTAACGCGACCCTAAAAAATCCCTGTATGCGATTAAATCCCAATGATTGAGCCACTTCGAGCGAACGCTTACCTTGCGTTAAAAATGCGTTGCGTGCCAGCAAATAAACATACGGGTAAAAAGCCAGCGACATAACCACGATAACACCCATGCGACCCCGTACTTCTGGAAACCACGTTAAATCACTGTCAAAAGTATTGCGCAATGTCGTTTGGATGGGACCCGTGAAATCGAATAATCCTAATGCGACAAATGCGGTGACATACGCAGGCATAGCCATGGGCAACAATAATGCCCAAGAAAAAAATCGGCGCCCAGGAAATTCATAAACTGCCGTGACCCAGGCAAGGCTAACTCCTAAAATCGCAGTGCCAGCAATAACGCCGCAAGCGAGCCAGAACGTATTGAGCAATAAAAGCGGTAGCGATGTTTCGACTAAATGTTGCCAAATATCACCGACTGGCGCGAGTAGTGAGGAAAGAACCACGCCAATTGGCGCCAAAACTAATCCAGCGGTTACAAAAGGAATTGCACGCCAAACGGACATTGCGTGAAAAATTACCGAAAAGGAAGTTTAAAACAGGAAACGTGTTCGTTGAATAATCATCGACGACGCTTCCTGTTAATACAAGTATTACCGATAGCCGGCCCGATCCATCAGTTTTACTGCGGTGGCTTGTAATTCACCCGCTTTGGATAGATTCATGCGGCTTTGTTTAAATTCACCCCAGCTTTCGACGAATGCATCTGCGTCAATGGCTGGATTAACCGGATATTCCATATTGACGTCAGCAAAGAGGTTTTGTGCTTTTTCGGACGATAAAAATTCTAGCAATTTGATTGCAGCTTGTTCATTACGTCCATATCGCGTTACACCAGCGCCGGAAACATTGACATGAACACCATCCTTGCTTTGATTCGGCCAGAAAATCGCTAAAGGGAGATTGGGATCTTTTTTCATCAAACGACCGAAATAATAGGTATTGACTAACGTCACGTCGCATTTACCTGCCGCGACGTATTCTAACGCTTTGGTGTCATCCGACAACGGTTCTGTTGCTAGGTTAGCGACCCAACCTTTGACGATTTCTTCAGTCTTTGCTTCGCCGTGTTCGGCAATCAACATGGCAACCAACGATTGGTTATAAACTTTCTTAGAAGAACGTAGGCATAAGCGATTTTTCCATTTAGGATCGGCTAAGTTTTCATAGGATGACAGTTCTTCTGGTTTGACTTTTTTTGTGTTGTATACCATCGTACGAGCGCGAATGGATAAACCAAACCACTCGTTTTTAGGATCGCGCAAATGTGCGGGAATGTTTCGTTCTAACACGGCAGATTTGATTGGTTTCAGTAAATCGGCTTGAGCGGCTGCCCAGAGATTACCCGCATCAGAAGTAATCAGCACGTCCGCAGGCGTGTTTTTCCCTTCGGCTTGAAGCTTAGCGAGCAGGGCACCTTCATTGTCGGTGGTGAATTTGATTTTGATGCCGGTTTCTTTCGTAAAAGCATCAAACATTGGCTTGATTAACTGTTCGATGCGTGCAGAATAAACAACGAGTTCTTGCGCTTGTGCGGATTGCGCGAACAAAGCAAAGCAACACAGCAATGTGACGATATAACCATTGATATAAGGTTTAAACATATATAATTCAGAATGATGAGTTAATGTTAAAAGGTTTCGTAAAGATTTTTCATTGATCAATACTATGTCGGTCACTATAGTATGAATAGGAATAGTTATCAATTAAATCCAGATTTATTGTATATGATTCATCGATGAAAATGCTGGAGCAATAGGCGAGAGGTTTATCCTGCCTATAAAAGGAAGTTTTATCGTCAGAGGGTTTGGGTCTAAGCCAAAAGCTAGCCCGAGCAGATTGACCTCAAATCCTTCCACAGGACTGACCAGAGCACCAAACAAGCCAAAAATCGAAAATTGTCCCCCGTGACCGCTCGGCGCTTGAGAGATAAATGGCCAACCTAAGTAATCTTTGCCGATTGCGGTGGGAGGCAAATCCAATTCCAATTCGGGAACAGCCCGGGAAATCCAGGCGATAAAAGTATTGGAATTAGGGCCTGGCCAAATCCGATAGTGATGAGAATAGGGATAGCTGCGCGCTGCTTGATCTATTTTTTCAATTAACGCATCGACGTTATCGCCGCGCTTTTCCAACAATACTTGGGGTAAATTGCCATACCAATAACGATCCGGTCCATCGCTATGAATCGATACGACTGACATTTTGCGTCGTTGCAACCAGCCGATTACTTCATAAACGGTATAGTTTTTAGCTTGCGTGGGTTTGACGGCAATCCAAGTATGAATGCCAAAATAGCCACGCCAACTATACGCCTTTGCGCCATACACCTGAATAATAGCTTCCGGCGTGGTTGCTGGATCGGGCGCCAATCCTGCGGATTCTCGGCTAGCATTCCACCAGTATTGAGCATGAGCTGGATTATGAACAAGCGCCTGTAACAAAAAACAGAACAAAAACAATGTGACCGTAGATTTCGGCATGAATGAAAACAAAAGATAGGGGACTAATTAAAGGGATAATTACGGAAAAATTATTTCTTGTGTTTGGAAAGCAGCAACTCCGGTAATTCTTTGAGCAATCGTCCGGTACTGACCATTTGATGCCGCAACATAGTCCAGTTTTCGGCATTTTTTCGTGCATCGAGGCAACGCATCAACCGCACGCGCAGCGCATCGGTTTGATGATTGAGTATTGCTGACCACAGCGCATCGTCGACGTTATACACTTTTCCTTCGGATAGTGAGACGGGAACAATGCTTGCAACCGGTACGGCCAAATCACTGGCTACAACTTGCATGGCTTGGTTAATATGGACCGATTTAGCATTGGTAGTGTCGTTTAAATCATAAGGTGGTTGCCATTCGTTGATGGGGCGTAAACGATCTATAAAACTCATAACAACTAGCAGTGGCGGGGCATGACGATGCGTGCGCTCGGTTTGAAACGCGCGTAAGTCATTGAGACAATCGCGCTCGAGTTGTCGGTCAGGGCGATTGGCCGGAGTTACCCATAAAATCAAGTCAGCTTCACCTGCGGCGGCAAGCATTTGCTCGCGGTTGAATAACGGACTGTCGCAACCCGGGCTATCCAGGATAATCGCTTGCGACAATCCTTCGCGCGACAATACGAATGGTTGAATGGAGTTCGTCGTATCAGGTAAGGTATCCGTTGCGGCTGTCAATTCTCCAAACAATGCATTAATCAAACTGGATCTGCCTGCGTTCGAGCGACCTAACACCAAAATACGCAACGGTTCTTCGCGTTGCTGATTGGCATCCTGCGTGGCTTGGGTTAAATCCGCTTCAGAATTCGGTGTTGGCATATCGACATCATCGTTACCTAACGATAAGCGACCACTATATAAATCAATGGCGTAGTAACCTACTTTACGGATATAAGTGCGCAAAAACCAGCGATGTAATTCGTCTTTTACCAAGCCTAAACTGCGTTCGCGTAAATGGCGCCACGTTTCACTGAACAAGGCGTTAACCGGGTTCACGATGACATTACCGGCGCGGTAAATATTAAACAATTGCTCAGCTTTGGCTTTCCAGCGGTGAAGTCGAAATAAATCGCCAATCGTGAGTCGATGGCTAAACGGAATTTTTTCGGCCACATCCTGACGCAAGTCACGACTGGCGCGTTCAATAATCAGTAAGGTATGAGGGATGGTCAATTCTAGTAATGGTTTTTCCACATTGGGAAAATAATTGTGCGCGACGGTTTGCATGGTACGTTGCGCCAGTTCCATTACCCACGCGCCATTTTCTAATGGCCAGTCTTCCGGCTGAGTGCTTTCTGCCAACGCTTCAACTTGTTGCCAGACGGCATCGGCGCTTGGTGGCCAGGTGGGATTGGGTTCTGTCGTCGTGTTCTGCAACGCCTGGCTTTCATACTGGATCAACCAATGCTGCAAACTATAGCCCAGTAAACCGCATGCGACGGATGCACCTAACCAGTAAATCAAATAATCATTTTGCCATAGCCATGCAACACCTAATGCTAGCAGTACCAGGATCGGTAGAATCAGCAGCAAAAAAACGAGCAAACGCAACGGATTGATTAACGAAAAACGCTTCATGAAGAATTGTCAGGGCCTTGTAAACGTTTTTTCAGAATCGAAGCGCCTTGTTTCAATTCTTCAGTGTAAATTCGCCGTAATGCATTAGGATCGATATTCAAGCCGTTTTTACGCCGTACAAAAAAATAAATTGCCGTTTTACCTAGCGCATATGTCGACGCACCACTTGAACTTGCGCCCCATAAAGCACCTATCGTTTGTCCCCAGAACGGAATGACTTTGACAAGCGTGCGACTGAGTAGTCGCGTAATATAGTTTGACGCAATGCCTACCCCCATCAATCCTAAAAACTCGACAACTGTATTTTTATCCCAACGCTGTCCATATAATTTAGCCAGACTATGTAGTAACTTAGCTTGAACTGCGGAAACACTTACCAGGTCGACTACGGGCAATGCACCTAAGCTGGCTGCGGTAAATGAATGACCGACGATATGCTGATGCGCCGCGCGCGCATACAAATCATGCACTTCTTTGCCTAATCCAAGTTGATGCTGCAAACCTAACGAAGAAAGCGATTCTATCGCGTGCCACAAGCCTTCCAATCCATAGTCGGACGGATTAAAACCATCTTCAGTTAAAGTAAGATCGACCGCGATCCATCGGATTGGCGCAAAACCAGGCACTTGCCCCAGGCTTTTGCGTTGCGAAAGCAGAGCGCGCCGTAATTCGAGTGGGATGGTTTCTTGTAGAGGGTCAACGTGATAAGGCCACGGCAGGAGATGTTGAAATCCATCGGGGTATAAATCGTGCAATCCCGTTTGGACAATCAATAACGGCCATTCGGGATGACGTTTGCGGATCGCATGCAGCACGTCAATGATGCTTGCCTGATTTAGATCAGCCACTTTCATTACAGCGATTACTAAATGGGCTTGTCCTTCGCAGTAAAGAATATCCTCACTGGGATCATACGAAACTTCACCCAAGCCACGTGTATCGAGAAAACGCACAATCGGTGTTTCGGCGGGAAAATCATAAAACTGCGAGGTCCGCGTGCAAGGCTGAAAACCGTTGCCGATTTCAGCCGCTTCACTGCCTGTCAATGCTTTGATAATTGAGGTTTTGCCGGCTTGTGTTTTGCCTAGCAACCATAGCACAGGTACTGGAATACGTTGCCGCGCAGCGCGTAGTGAAGCATCCAATTGCGAAGCATCAACTTTCGGTTCTAACAACGCTGCGCGTAGTTGATCCCAGTACGCGTTCCAGTTTTTCAGATCATTCCATTTCATCGCACCATCAGTACTCAGGGTATAACGAATACTTTAACTTTTTGAGAAAGTCATACTACTGTATATCAGTCTCAATAAGCGCGAATTGCAAAAGGAATGTTTAAGAACGCTAAAAAAACTAGAAAATTTAGGGTTATACAGTTTCGGCTTTTTCAATGATTACGTCTTCAATCGGTACGTTTTGGTGACCTGCCACATTACCAGTTTTGACCTTCTTGATTTTATCAACGACATCTTGACCTTCGGTTACTTTGCCAAAAACGCAATAACCAAAGCCTTGCGATGTGTTCGATTGGTAATTCAAAAAACCGTTATTGGTGACATTGATAAAGAATTGCGATGTTGCTGAATGGATATCTGAGGTTCTTGCCATGGCAATGGTATAGGTGTCGTTTTTAAGTCCATTTGCAGCTTCATTTTGAATGGGTGCTTGTGTGTTTTTCTGTTTCATACCGGGTTCAAAACCACCACCTTGAATCATGAAATCATCAATCACTCGATGAAACAACGTATTGTTGTAAAATCCACTATTCACATAGTGAAGAAAATTTTTGACAGTTTCAGGTGCTTTTTCTTCGTCCAATTCAAGCGTGATTACGCCAAAGTTGGTGTGTAGTTTAACCATATAATTTTCCTTTATTTTTTACGGTTTTGGATTGATTTATTAATTGGTTTTGGCAGCTTGAGTAACACGAACGATATCTTGGATCAGAATAGTGCTTTTAGGGACATCTCTCGAAAGAGGCCCAGCCGAGCCGGTAGGTGTTGCAGCTATTTTATTGACAATATCCATTCCTTGGGTAACTTTACCAAAAACCGCATATCCATAACCACTGGCGTTAGGTGCTTTAAAGTTTAAGAAATCGTTGTTGACAACATTGATGAAGAATTGGGCTGTAGCTGAATTAGGATCAGAAGTGCGAGCCATAGCGATAGTGCCAACATCATTTTTCAAACCATTATTAGATTCAATGGGTATCGGTGAGCGTGTGGGTTTTTGGGCTAAATCAGCATTAAATCCTCCTCCTTGCACCATAAAATTGGGAATAACGCGATGGAATATTGTGTTCTTGTAAAAGCCTTCATCAACATATTGTAAGAAATTCTCGACTGTTTTTGGCGCTTTTTCAGGATACAACTCAACAGTGAAATTTCCCAAACTGGTTTTTATTTCCACAGCGATATTTTCTGCATAACTATTGATTGCTAGCAGTATGAAAGAGAAAAAAAATACAAACTGATAAAAACGTTTAAACATATTTTTTCCTATTGGTAAGATTGTCTAAAGTTATAAGTTATAAAAGGCCGCTGAAGCTCTATCCGTGCGATATGATGATATACTTCGCGAGTTTCGCTGATTTAACCCAGAATGTCCAGAATTTTACCAATAACAAGCGTAACTTAACAATTAATCTGTTTTTTCTATGCTCAAAATTTTTAATTCTATTGCTCGTGAGAAACAAGAATTTATTCCTTTAGAAACGGGGAAAGTAAAAATCTATGTCTGTGGCATGACGGTCTATGATTATTGTCACCTGGGACATGCGAGAGTTTTGGTTGTATTCGATACAGTGATTCGCTGGCTAAAAGAAAATGCTTTTGAAATAAAATACGTACGTAATATCACCGATGTAGATGACAAAATTATTAAACGGGCAAACGATAATCAAGAATCTATCGAAGATTTAACAAATCGCTATATTGAAGCAATGAATCAGGATGCTGCGGCATTGGGTGTGCTGCAACCTACCTATGAGCCACGTGCAACGGCTTACATAGAACCCATGATTCAGATGATTAATACCCTGATTGAAAAGAAACTCGCTTACTGTGCAGCAAATGGTGACGTGTATTATTCGGTGCATGATTTTCCAAATTACGGCAAGTTATCGGGAAAATCACTTGAAGATTTGAGAGCCGGTGAACGTGTTGAAATTGACGGTCATAAGAAAGATCCTTTGGATTTTGTCTTATGGAAATCGGCTAAACAAGGTGAGCCTTATTGGGAATCTCCTTGGGGAAATGGAAGGCCGGGTTGGCATATAGAGTGCTCCGCCATGAGTAGTAAATTATTGGGAGTGCAATTTGATATTCATGGGGGTGGTCAAGATTTGCAATTTCCACATCATGAAAATGAAATCGCACAGAGCGAAGGAGCGCATGATCATCCATTTGTTAATTACTGGATGCATAACGGCTTTGTACGTGTCGACAACGAAAAAATGTCAAAGTCGTTGGGGAATTTTTTTACTGTTCGGGAAATACTTAAACACTATCAGCCTGAAGTGGTACGTTTTTTCATTTTACGCGCGCACTACCGCAGTCCATTGAATTATTCCGATCAGCATTTAAAAGACACCAAACTTGCATTAGATCGCTTGTATATTGCGCTTAAAGAAACTGGTTTTGATAATCAGATAGTTTCGATTGATTGGAACAATGTTTACGCACACAGATTTAAAGTCGCTATGGATGATGATTTCAATACTCCAGAAGCGATTGCCGTTTTATTTGAGCTTACAAGCGAAATTAACAAGAGTGGTTCGAAGCAGCAGGCAACATTATTGAAATTGTTAGGTGGGATATTAGGTCTATTGCAGCAAGATCCACAAAATTACCTACAAAACAAACTTATCAATAGTGCGTCCACTGAATTGGATGAAACAGAAGTTGCGCATTTAATTCGCGAACGTATTGCAGCACGCGAACAAAAGCGCTATGCGGATGCAGACAATATTCGTAAGCAATTACTCGAAAGGGGAATTATCCTGGAAGATGGGCCTCAAGGGACTACTTGGCGGCGACAGTAAGGATTGGATCGCCTAGTTTTATAATTTCCACAAATAGAGCGTCGAATTTGAAAAATCGTTTAATGGGATGCACTCATCAGGATTAACTCCTGGAATTTCGAATGTATTACTAATGAGTAAACTGCCTGGACGCATTTCCTTGCTTGCTTTGCGCCACAGCGTCTCCATGGGGATTGGTGACAAATAGGCATATACGACATCATATTGAGAAAAATCTTGTTTCCAAAAATCTCCCCAGGAAATTTTACAAGGGAATGAGGCGAATAAATTTCTGAGTTTGCTAATCAAAAATGGTAATGGTGCTGCTTCAATGCCATGAAATAAACCATTTTCGTGAGTTTTTGCTAGCCGAGTGATCAATCCACCGCAACCACTGCCTAAATCGACAAATGAAAAACGTTCACCTTTGGGTAACCAAGATTCCAGCGTGGCGTTGACTTGTTGACTGGATAGATACAATGGCACACGCGTTTTATAGGTTTTTCCATAAATCAGCGTTAAGCAGATAAAAAAGAACAAAAACCAAAGTGGTGAAATGTCGATGGCCAAAGTGACGATAATCATCGGCATAAAGAGCAAGTGGATAAGCATCCACCATTTTGGCATGCGCAAGCAATAAGCCAGCAAACTTGCTAGAAAACCTTGTGCCACACTCCATTCAAACAAACTCAGTTCAATTATTGTTTGTATCTTGACCAAGCAAACTATCACTAGAAGAGATATAAGCTGAATCAAAAGCGCAACAATTAAAAAATGTGGACGTTTAAACTTGATCATGGCGTTCTTTCTTAGGCTTAACGATAGTTTAAGGAGATGGTTGTAATAATTCGACTTTCGGTTGCTCTTCCATATCGACTTCAACTCTTTCGCCCTCTTCCATGGTGACTGCTTTAACAGCTTTTTCATTCATGACGACGACGCTAATACGGCGATTGATTGGATTGAGCGCATCATTTTTATCAAATAAAACGGCTGAAGATAAACCGACAACTTTAAGCATTTTGTCAGGATCCATACCACCCAACACAAGCTCTCGCCGTGAAGCATTGGCGCGATCGGCCGATAATTCCCAGTTACTAAATCCTTTATCACCGGATGGAAAGGGCTTGCCATCGGTATGGCCGGACAGACTGATTTTGTTAGGAACATCGTTCAACATTTTGCCAATCTCTCGCAAAATGGTTTTGGTGTAGGGTTGCAGTTCGGCTTTGCCGAGTGCAAACATAGGACGGTTCTGTTCGTCGACGATTTGAATTCTTAAACCATCCGTTGTAATGTCTAGTAGCAGTTGTTTTTCAAATTTTTTCAGCGATGGATTAGCTTCTATAGCGTCTTCAATCTTCTTTTTTAAACCTTCCAAGCGAATGCGTTCAGCGCGTTCTCTCAATATTTTTTTGGCTTTTTCATCGATTTTTTCTTCTTTAACCACGCCTTTGTTTACTTGTCCGGCTTGCCGGGTAAAATCTTCCCCGCCTCCTTTAAGTATACTTTCACTGTTGGCAACCGATGATCCTCCGGATAATGCTACCTTCAATGGAGTCTTGAAATAATCGGAAATTCCTTCCAGCTTGGCTTTACTGGTTGATCCTAACAACCACATTAATAAAAAGAAAGCCATCATTGCAGTGACAAAATCGGCATAAGCAATTTTCCATGCGCCGCCATGGTGTCCTCCCGCTACTTTTTTAATGCGCTTTATGACTATGGGGCGTTGCGACAGATCATCAGCCATATTTGTTTTTCCGCAATTTTATGATGTCAATAGTTGAGTAGGGTTATTTGTTTTTGCTTTGTTTTACATGCTCTTCAAGTTCTGCAAAAGAAGGTCTCTCGGTTGTGAATAAAACCTTACGACCGAACTCGACGGCTAAAACAGGTGAGTAGCCATTCAAGTTGGCAAGTAGTGTAATTTTGATACATTCAAACATTTTGCTGGATTCGTGTAGATTATGTTCGAGTTTTCCAGACAAAGGCGCAACGAAGCCGTAAGCGAGTAGAATTCCAAGGAATGTTCCCACTAACGCTGCTGCAATTAAAATACCCAATTGTTCTGGGGGCAAGTGAACAGATTCCATGGTGTGTACCACCCCCATTACTGCAGCAACGATTCCAAATGCTGGTAATCCGTCACCGAGTTTTGCAATGGTATGGATGGGTACTTCGCCTTCTTGATGATGCGTTTCTAATTCACTATCCATCAGGCTTTCGATTTCCAATGAATTAAGATTGCCTCCAACCATTAAACGTAAATAGTCAGTGATGAATTCAGTGATGTGATGGTCTGCCAGAATACCAGGATATTTGGTAAAAATAGGACTGCCATTGGGATCGTCTACATCTCCTTCAATAGACATTAATCCTTCCTTACGGATTTTTCCAAGTATTTCATAGAGCAACGTCATAAGCTCCATATACAGAGATTTTGTAAATTTCGAGCTTTTAAAAACGGTAGGAAGCGCTTTCATCGTTGCTTTGAGTGCTTTGCTAGAGTTTCCTACAACAAATGCGCCAACCGCTGCTCCACCAATCATTAAAAGTTCAACGGGTTGCCATAAGGAAGCTAAATGACCTCCTGCCAAAGCAAAGCCACCAAATACTGAAACGATAATGATAATGTATCCAACAATAACAAGCATTGTTCTGACTCCCAGGTATATAACGATGTAATCGCTGATGATTGATTCTGGAGTGAGAAGGTAGCATAACGTTCTGGCATTTATTTTTATAGATAAGGCTGATTTTTACCGTGATTTTCAGATTTACGTTTTTGAGCAACGGAATTCATTGATGGTTAAAGGATTTTGTAAGCTATCGGAATTTTTTAATCTTTTTTATGGGCACATTGGTTATTCAGTTTTGATTCATGTTGATGAGAGTAAATTAGCCTCATCAGAAATAATTCTGAATTAGTCAACTAAAAGGAGACATGCAATGAAAACCACAAAAACAACATTCGCTCATTTCTTCGCAGTGTCATTAATTGCGTTAACTTTGATAACACCTACTTTAGCGCAAGCTGGTAGAGGTCATCATGGCCATCATCACGGTCACCATCATGGCCATCGTCATCATAATCACCATAATCATCATTTAAACGGGTATATGATGTATAACCAACCTCGTATTCAGTATCGATCATACTATCCGCAACCGAGCTATAATTACTACCCAGCTCCAGTGTATGTGCAACCTCCCATGTTAGGGGGAAGCATCAATTACGGAGGTGCGTCCTTTGTGATAGGCTTCTGAATAACTTAACGAGCTGGTAACGAAGTGCAGTGTCAATTATCGTTACCAGCTTGATTCTAAAATTCATATAGGAAGGGTGTGATATGAATACAGTGCTAAAAGTAATGATGTTGATGATTATCGTGATGATAACGACTTCGCAAGCAATCGCTCAACCTAGCAAAGTTGATTATTACCAAGCTAAGAATGATGGTGATACATTAGGTATTACCGAACAGAAGGCTATTGCGATCGCACAACAAAATTTTAGTGGACACGTGCTGGCAATTAATCATTTAGAAAATATTTTTCGCGTAAAAATGCTTAGTCGTAAAGGTACTGTACATATCATTATGATCAACGCAATAGATGGTGAGATTATTTCGACGCATTAACCGTGTGTGAAAGCTGATTTGTAGCCATTTATTTTGACTATTTCTTTCGAGAACTCTCTGTGCGTATTCTAGTCATCGAGGATGAAATCAAACTGCAACAGCAAATCCGGCAACAACTGGAGGGATCTGGCTATATGGTGGATACCTGTAGTAATGGCAAAGAAGGACTATTTTTTGCAACGGAATACCCTTTGGATGCGGCTATTGTTGATATTGGATTACCGGGTAAATCAGGGTTAGAGATCATTAAAGCGCTGCGTGATAAGGGCAGTCTATTACCTATTCTAATTTTGACTGCACGCAGCAGTTGGCAAGATAAAGTGCAAGGTTTGGAAATGGGGGCGGATGATTATTTAACCAAACCATTTCAAATGGAAGAACTGCAGGCACGAGTAAAAGCTCTGTTGCGCCGTTCAACGGGTATACCGCACACACAACTGAATTGCGGGCCTATCTCCATTGATGTTACAGCACAGTCTGTTACTGTGAATGACAAACCGATCGAACTCACCTCATTTGAATACCGTATGTTGGAAGAATTGATAAGACATCATGGTGAAGTGCTTTCCAAACAGGTATTGACGGATTATCTTTATCCGCATGATGAAGACCGTGACAGCAACGTGTTGGAGGTGATGGTTGGACGCTTACGCCGTAAACTGGATCCGGACGGTACGCTCAATCCCATCGAAACGCTGCGTGGTCGTGGCTATCGTTTCACGCTGGATTGTAACAAATCTTGATGATGTCGTTAAGTCAGCGCGTTCTCTTGAGCGCTACGTTGGTACTGCTGGCTTTTATGATTGGTATTGCGTTGACACTAGATCGAGCATTTTATGATAGCGCCAGTTTAGGCGTGCAAGATCGCTTGTTTGCCAAACTGTTGATGCTAATGGGAGATGCCGAAGTTGATGATGCGGGTGTATTGGACTTAGAAACTAATTTAATCGATGCAGAATTAGGACACGTTAACTCTGATACTTATGGTTTTGTTATTGATCAAAACCAAAGAATCCTTTGGCGCTCTACCTCTTCATTAAATGAAAAAATCCCAGTTGTTGCCCCGCTAGAAAAAGGAAATAAAGTTTTCGAACAAATCTTAATCGCAGATCAAACTTACTTTATGTATCGCTATGGCGTCGTTTGGGAAACGCCTGCAGGGGGAGATTATCCATTGACGTTTGTCGTTGCTGCGAATACCACGTTATTTGACGCGCAGATTTCACGTTATCGCGAGGATTTATGGGGTTGGTTGGCTGCTCTAATCGTTGTTTTGTTGATTACGCAAATGTTGGTGTTACGGTGGGGTTTGAAACCATTGCGAAGTGTTTCTTTAGAAATCGCTGCGATAGAAACAGGCGGACAAGAGAATTTAAAGGGCAATTATCCGAGTGAGTTAAAACTGTTAACAGATAATATCAATTCTTTAATTAATCACGAGCATAAACAACAAAAACGCTATCGTAATGGCTTAGCTGATCTGGCGCATAGTCTTAAAACGCCGCTTGCTGTGCTGCAAGGCGCGGTGAATAGCGAAGAAGATGAAGCATCACGGCGCAAAATGATCCATGAGCAGATCGATCGCATGGATAATATTATTCAATATCAGTTGCGTCGCGCTGCAACGGCGGGTAGTTCGCCAGGCATGGGGTTAGTGGTGCTGCGGCCGATCGTGGATAAAATTGTCAACACAGTACAAAAGGCCTATCGCACCAAACGACCGGAAATCACTATTCAAGTCGTTGATGATTTGGCAGTGCGTATTGATGAAGGTGATTTAATGGAGCTGCTCGGAAACTTGATCGACAATGCCTTCAAATGGTGTCATAACAGCATTCAATTAAATGCGAGTCGTTGGGATAATCAAATAACCATTGAAGTCAAAGATGACGGTCCTGGAATTCCTCCACATGAAGCAAGTCGAATTCTTGAACGAGGGGTTCGCGCTGATCAATCAACTCCAGGGCATGGCATAGGATTAGCTATTGTTCGCGATATCGTACAAGTATACGAAGGAGAAATGACCATAGAAAATAATCCAACAGGCGGTGCCTGTATCACTTTACTCTTGAAGAAAAACAGATAAACGTAAGAGTTTTGCGGCTTGTTCAAAGTACATGTTTCGCATCGCTTATGCACTATGGTTTATAATCGCAGCAGAATGCCGAGATTAAATGCCGGTAGGCTATTCCAGCAACTTACTCAGCAGTAATCTGTTCTTTGAAGGAAAATCGCTGACTAACGGCACGGTCTAACTCAAAAATGGTTTGTCATTGACAGTCTTTTGTCACAAATTGTATTGAATAAACCGAAAATCTTGTAGTGGAAAAAATGACGCCTTTTGTAGAACACTCCTTTGATACCCTTGCTGGTTTTTATAAGATTGTTGACTAAATTATGACCGATCCTACTTCTATTCAATATATAGCAGCAACTCTTTTTGCGTTAGCTGTGATACATACTTTTTCGACCAAGTATTTTGAGCATCTCGCTCATATTCAGCCACAACATGCAGGGGTCTGGCATTTACTAGGCGAGGTAGAGGTTGTTTTTGGTCTGTGGGCGATGATCCTAATTTTGTTTATCTTTGCCATCGGTGGTAAGCAAGACGCGATTGTATATCTTGAATCGCGAGATTTTACGGAACCAATGTTTGTTTTTGTCATTATGGTGATTGCGGGCACGCGCCCGATTCTTGAGTTTGTCGCTTCCGTGGTGCAACGGATTGCGACAGTAGTGCCTTTGAATCAAGGGATGGTGATGTATTTCTTGCTATTGTCATTAGTACCCTTGCTAGGTTCGTTTATTACGGAGCCTGCGGCGATGACGCTGGCTGCATTGATGTTGCGGGACACTGTATTTAGCAAAGATATCTCGACACGACTGAAATATGCAACGGTGGGCGTGTTATTCGTCAATGTTTCTATTGGCGGTACCTTGACTCCTTTTGCAGCGCCACCAGTACTCATGGTGGCTGCAAAATGGGATTGGGATGTTACTTTTATGTTGATCAATTTTGGTTGGAAATCTGCCCTTGCTGTTACAGTCAATGCACTGACAGTAACTTGGTTATTTAGACGTGAATTCGAGCAAATCAAGGCGATAGGTGCTGCAGAAGCAACTTCTCAAGGTAGTAAAGTGCCTATCTCCGTGGTGTTGATTCATTTGTTTTTTTTAGCACTGGTAGTTTTGTTTGCACATCATTCTGCGGTATTTATGGGATTGTTCCTATTTTTCCTTGGTTATACAGCTGCGTATGAACGACACCAAAATCCTTTGATTTTGCGAGAAGCACTGTTAGTTGCTTTTTTCTTAGCAGGTTTAGTAGTATTGGGAGGACAACAGCAATGGTGGCTTCAACCTTTGTTGATGAATATGAATGAGACGGCCGTATTTTTTGGCGCTACAGCATTAACCGCTGTAACCGATAACGCGGCGCTGACTTATTTGGGATCTTTGGTGGAAGGACTGACAGAAGAATTTAAAATCGCTTTAGTAGCAGGAGCGGTGACAGGAGGAGGGTTAACTGTGATAGCCAATGCACCTAATCCTGCAGGTTTTTCCATTCTTAAAAGTAAATTTGATGAGCAATCGATTCATCCTTTAGGATTATTAATTGCAGCTTTACCACCAACGATAGTGGCTATTATCGCGTTCAGGCTGTTATAGCGGGAATTTCTGCTTAATTGAATAAATTCTTAATCGCTTCTTGTTCAGTAAGAAGTTCTTGATAACTTTGTTGCATTCTCTGATGATCTGATGGTGTGATTTTCAAGTCTTCGACGATTTGATATTGTCCATTCTTGCAAGTAACTGGAAAGCTGTATATCACGCCAGTCGGAATATCGTAGCAACCAGTCGAAAGCACACCCATTGAAACCCAGTCATTTTCCCGCGTGCCAAAAACCCAGTCCCGCATATGATTGATAATAGCATTCGCGGCACTTGCAGCGCTGGATTTTCCTTGGCGCGCAGCAATAATTGCGGAACCGCGATTTTGTACAGTAGGAATGAAAGTGTCGTTTATCCAATCCGAGTCTTGAGTCATCAGTTCAAGGATTTTCTGATTTTCAACAGTCGCATGACTTAGATCAGGGAATTGAGTATTTGAGTGATTACCCCATACAATCATTTTGTTAATTTTTGATACAGGAACATTAATTTTTTGTGCCACTTGTGATAAGGCTCGATTATGATCGAGTCTAAGCATTGCAGAAAAATTACGGGGATCAAGATCAGGCGCATTTTTTAAGGTAATAAATGCATTGGTATTAGCAGGATTTCCAACAACTAACACCTTGATATTTCTTTTGGCGACCGAATTCAGCGTTTTTCCTTGTTGCCTAAAAATCGGACCATTAGCCGCGAGTAAATCTTTGCGTTCCATTTTTTCACCACGAGGACGCGCGCCTACCAATAATGCGAAATCTGCATCTCCAAAGGCTACTTCAAGGTTGTCAGTGGCAATAACCTGATTTAATAATGGAAAAGCACAATCGTCTAATTCCATGATGATGCCTTTGAAGAAAGATTGCGCTTCAGTTATATCGTGTAATTGCAAAATGATGGGTTGATCGTGTCCAAACATATCACCAGCAGCAATACGATAAAGCAGACTATAACCAATTTGTCCTGTTGCACCTGTTACAGCAATTCGAATAGGCGGTTTCATTTTTCCTGATCCTTGAAGTATCACCAGTCATTAAGAAATTAGCTCCTGGTGTCTTCTGTGTAAGAAGAATAGCAAAAATTATACTGGTATTCACAACACCGCGGAAGTAGTAGTTTTCTTGCTATGAGAGTCCTTCGCACGACTAGAGTCAATCATATGCTTTCATAACGAAATAATAATGTTTTGAATCATATCGTTGAATTAGTTGATGTGAGTTACTATAAATGTCATGAACTTTTGTGCAGTGGAATGAAGCCCTACTACTCCAAACGGGATCGAAGATCACAGTAGTGATGCAATAAGATCCACTAAGTTAGAGGGGGGTGTCCGATATGAAAATTACAACGGTGCTGTTTAGTCTCTCTGGTCAGGCCACTTTGTAGAGTGCAATGGTTTTTTAGGTGATTAGGAATTTAGGGATTGGTAAAACGTAAAAAAGCTTGTTTTAGAAATTTACTTGCTATCACTCTTTAAATATCAGTAAGCATATCAAATTTCAGCAAATATTTTTGCTTCGATTTAAGTCTGATCAAAATCCTCCGATATAGTATTCCTCCGATATGTTATTCATTTATCAGAATTTTTTAAAAATACATTATTTCACCACTTATTTGCGATGTTGCGTTTTTTTATTAATCAGGATGACCGTAGAGTTATCACAGTCAGTGTGATAATGCTGGTTGTCGTAATTTTATTATCTGGCTTATGCGTTTATGGGATTATGCAACCCAAAGCACAAGCAGGTGTTACTTCAGGTCTTAATATTGGTTTAAGAAACATCTCAAGATTGATTGATAATCAGATCGATACTTCGCTTTCGAATACAGAAATATTCGTGGCATCAGTACATACTTTTTTTCATGATTTAGAAAAAATTGATAATAAAGCGATAAGAAATGGCAATATTGTCGATTTCTTTAAATCATCTGAAGATGTACTCAATGAAAAGTTTTCGAGTATAAAAATATACGATCAGCATAATGATGAAATTTATAGCTTGGGATTTCATTCAACTACACCCAATTTTGCTGTTCAATTAGAAACACCAGAAAACATTCACAGTGAATTGATTTGGGACGAACAATTCAAGTTGCGCAATTCAAAGATCATTCGAGATAAACAAGGTAATTCGATTGGGCATATCATCGTTGAGCAAACGATGGTTGAATTAACGCAAATTTTTTCTGAAGCAACATTAATCGGATCAACTGGTGATTTTTTGCTTTGTACGGCTACCAAACAAAGCGTTATTGAGGCCGATTGTTTTTTACGTAGACCGGATGGCAATGAATTCAGACGAATACGCCGGATTGTTGATGACATTCCGAGACCGATACATTTCGCATTAAATCGACAAGACGGCATCATTTTTACTAGAGATTACCGCGGGATTGATGTCGTTGCGGCTCATTTACCGGTCGGTCATGGTCTTGCAGCAGTACTGAAGATTGATGAAGCAGAATTGTACAGTCATGTGTTTGAGCAGATTAAAACAATCATTTTGTCTCTCGGAGCGTTGCTATTAGTGGGAATTACCGTTTTACGATATTTATTTGTTCCGATCATTCAAAAATCAATTAAATCCCAAGAGAACTTAATACAAGTACATAAGAAATTAATTCAGGCTAAGGAGGAAACGGAGAAAGTTTCTTCCGAACTGGCCGCTTACATGAATGCCATAAGTAAGGTTGCATTGATTTCCGTTACGGATCGTGAAGGTAAAATTATTCAAGTCAACGAAAAGATCTGCGATGTGAGCGGCTTCAGCTCAGACGAATTAATTGGTCAGAATCATCGATTGCTGAATTCCAACGTTCATCCTAAGAGATTTTTCGTGGATATGTGGACAACTATCGCTAAAGGTGAAGTTTGGCATCACGAAGTTTGTAATCGTAGCAAGTCAGGCGCACTTTATTGGATCGATTCGACTATTATTCCTTTAACCAACACGAATGGAAAAATTGATTGTTATTAATCCGTAGGTGTTGATATTAGCGCCCGAAAACAAAAAAATTCCAATTCAGATGAAAGGCTCAAAGAAAATCTCTGCATGCACAAGATTCGTGGTTATTTACGTCACGATTGGGATAGTCATAAAGTTTGTCAGCATATTTTAAAGGCTTTATCGGCTGGATTACAGTTTTCGGATGGAGTCCATGTCATGATCGAATTGGGTAATGACAAAATCTCGACAGCGGATTATCAAGAAAACTTACCCAATCTTTTGCAAGCCGTTATCATGTCGAATGGGGCGAGATGCGGAATGATTCAAGTTTCTTGCTTCAAGGAGTTGTCATGTTCATTGCCCGATGAACAAAATCTCATTGACAATATTGCTCATGAATTAGGGCGTTGGTATGAAGCTCAACAGGCCGCCAAACGCATTCAGCAAATGGCAACGCATGATGCTTTGACAGGATTGCCAAATCGTCAACTGTTACAAGATCGCATTGCGCAAGCATTGATCCAGAGCTCTCGTAAAGATAATAAATTGGCCGTTCTTCTTATTGATTTGGATCATTTTAAAACCATTAACGATTCACTGGGTCATGAAATCGGTGATCTATTATTGAAAGAAGTCACAGCACGGCTATTGGATTGCGTTCGCAATGAAGATACCGTGGCTCGGCAAGGGGGCGACGAGTTTTTTATTGTGCTCAATTCAATTAAGGAGGCTTCAGACGCAGGAAAAGTTGCGCAAAAAATCCTGACATCATTAATTCGGCCCTACAATATCAATAAAAATGAACTGCATATCGAGGGAAGCATTGGCATCGCTGTTTATCCTGATCATGGTGCGACGGCCGAAGCGTTGCTAAAAAATAGTGATGCAGCAATGTATTATGCCAAAGAAACTGGGCGCAATAATTTTCAGTTTTTTACCTCGCAGTTAAATGAATCGGCTCATGAAAAGCATACCTTAGCGTTAGATTTGCGTCATGCATTAGAGCGTAATCAATTGATTCTTCACTATCAACCGATCATGAATATGCCGGATAGTGAAATGTCAAGTATGGAAGTTTTACTGCGTTGGAATCATCCCAAGCAAGGTATGGTTTCACCCGATAAATTTATCGGTCTAGCGGAAGAAACTGGGCTCATCATTCCAATTGGTGAATGGATACTTGAAACGGTATGCATGCAAATAAATCATTGGTTGAAGCAAGGATATATCGTACCAAGAGTCGCGATTAATCTATCGGGTAGACAATTCCGTGATAAAGAATTAGTCAAAAACATTGCCTACATACTCGATAAAAATGGAGTGAGCGCAGAATATATTTCCTTAGAAATAACCGAGAGTATGCTGATCAACGATATCGAAAAAACCGTTGAAACGCTTACCAAAATGAATGAAATGGGTATTCAGATTTCAATTGATGATTTTGGTACCGGTTATTCCAGCTTAAGTTATTTAAAACGTTTTCCAATTCAAACATTGAAGATTGATCGAAGCTTCGTCCGCGATATCGTAACCGACAAAAATGATCTTACGATCGTGACGGCCATAATTGCTATGGCGCATAGTTTGGAGATGAAAGTTATTGCTGAAGGGATAGAAACAAAGGATCAATTGAATTTACTGATAGAAGAAGGATGCAATTACTATCAAGGATACTATTTTAGTAAACCGGTCGAAGCAGAAAAAATAGAAAATCTGTTTAAAAACCCCCACCTCTTGCCCATCAAAAAGAATCGTACATTGCGCGTTGTAAACTAGTCTGCACTTGAAATTTGCGGTATCGTCCTATACGTAAGCGTTATTGAATTACTCTAGGAGATTTTCATGCGTTTTGACAAACTGACTACCAAATTTCAACAAGCTTTTTCGGATGCACAAAGCATTGCTGTTTGTCAGGATAACCCTGCCATTGAACCGCAACACTTGTTATTAGCGTTATTGCAACAAGAAGATGGCAGCACAGTATCATTGTTGCAGCGCTCTGGTGTTAATACTGCTGCATTGTTGGAGAGTTTACGGCAACAAGTTCAGCGCTTGCCTAAGATTGAAAATTCCGGAGGCGAGGTCACTATTTCTCGCAGTCTCAATAACTTATTAAATATTGCAGATAAAGAAGCGCAAAAGCGTAACGATCAATTCATCGCTTCGGAACTGTTTTTACTGGCGCTTTTGCAAGATAAAGGCGAAGTAAGTGCATTATTGAAACAGCATGGTGCGAACTACTCGGCACTGACACAAGCCATCAATACCGTTCGTGGTGGCGAGAAAGTGGATAGTGCAGAAGGTGAAAGCAACCGTGAAGCGCTCAAAAAATACACTTTAGATCTCACTGAACGAGCACGCCAAGGTAAATTGGATCCTGTCATTGGTCGCGATGATGAAATTCGCCGGTCGATTCAAGTACTACAACGTCGTACCAAAAATAATCCGGTTCTGATTGGCGAACCTGGGGTTGGTAAAACGGCGATTGTAGAGGGTTTAGCCCAACGAATCATCAACGGAGAGGTACCGGAGAGCTTAAAAGATAAACGGGTATTGTCACTTGATATGGCAGCGTTATTGGCGGGAGCAAAATATCGCGGTGAGTTCGAAGAGCGTTTGAAATCCGTACTAAAAGAATTAGCGCAAGATGAAGGTAAAACCATAGTTTTTATCGATGAATTGCATACCATGGTGGGCGCTGGGAAAGCCGAAGGCGCCATGGATGCTGGAAATATGTTGAAACCGGCGCTGGCTCGGGGTGAATTGCACTGTGTTGGGGCAACTACGTTAGATGAATACCGTAAATACATTGAAAAAGATGCCGCTTTGGAGCGTCGTTTTCAAAAAGTTATGGTGGAAGAACCGAGTGTCGAAGCAACCATTGCAATTCTGCGAGGTTTACAGGAAAGATATGAAGTGCATCATGGGGTGGATATCACCGATCCAGCCATAGTGGCTGCGGCTGAACTATCGAATCGTTATATTACCGATCGTTTTTTACCGGATAAGGCAATTGATTTAATTGATGAAGCGGCTGCGCGCATTCGCATGGAAATCGATTCTAAACCAGAAACGTTGGATAAATTGGATCGTCGTTTGATTCAGCTCAAAATTGAGCGCGAGGCTGTCAAAAGAGAAAAAGACGAAGCTTCACAAAAACGTTTGCAATTGCTAGAAAGTGAAATCGCTGAAAAAGAGCGCGAATATGCAGATTTGGCTGAAGTATGGAAAGCTGAAAAATTTCAGGTACAAGGTTCTCAGCAAGTCAAAGAAGAAATAGAAAAAATCAAATTGGAAATCGATACGGCTACGCGTAAAGGAGACTGGCAAAGAGTTTCTGAGTTGCAATACGGTCGGCTCCCTCAACTCGAAGCACAATTAAAGCATTCTATTGAATCCGATCAGGGAAAAACAGCAAAGCCGAAACTGCTGCGAACACAAGTCGGTGCGGAGGAAATCGCTGAAGTGGTATCACGAGCAACAGGTATTCCTGTTGCAAAAATGATGCAAGGCGAGCGCGATAAATTAATTCTGATGGAGCAAAAGTTGCATGAACGCTTAGTCGGTCAAGATGAAGCCGTGCGCCTTGTGTCCGATGCAATTCGCCGTTCCCGTGCGGGATTATCAGACCCCAATCGTCCTTATGGTTCTTTCTTATTTTTGGGGCCGACGGGCGTAGGAAAAACCGAGCTTTGCAAAGCGCTTGCAGGTTTTTTATTTGACTCGGAAGATCACTTGGTGCGCATTGATATGTCTGAATTCATGGAAAAACACTCGGTTGCGCGTTTGATCGGTGCTCCACCAGGTTATGTCGGTTATGAAGAGGGCGGTTACCTCACCGAAATTGTACGTCGTAAACCTTACTCGGTAATTTTGCTTGATGAGGTTGAAAAAGCGCACCCGGATGTTTTTAACGTTTTGCTGCAGGTGCTCGATGACGGTCGCATGACCGATGGGCAAGGTAGAACGGTGGATTTCAAAAATACCGTCATCGTGATGACGTCCAATCTAGGATCGCAAATGATTCAAGAAATGTCCGGTAATGATTATCAGACCATTAAACAGGCTGTCATGGGAGAGGTTAAGACCTATTTTCGTCCGGAATTTATTAACCGAATCGATGAAGTCGTGGTATTTCATGCACTGGATCTCAAAAACATTCAGTCTATTGCAAAAATACAACTACAGAATCTTGAAAACCGTTTAGCAAAACTGGAAATGAAGCTCATCGTCAGTGAGATGGCATTGACAGCGATTGCACAGGTTGGATTTGATCCTGTATTTGGCGCTCGTCCCTTAAAACGGGCAATCCAGGGGGAAATAGAAAATCCATTGGCGAAAGAGATCTTGCAAGGTCAATTTGTTGCAAAAGATACAATTAAAGTAGATTATGCGGGTGGCCAAATGATTTTCACCAAAGCTAACGAGTAGAACATTCTGAGCGAGAGTATGCGATATTAAAGGGTAGGGTGTGCGCTTAATAAAAGTGAAAGCGCATACTTTCACTCACTGAATATTTCGCAACGCTTCTGTAGTCATTCAAGATTCGGGTAAAATAACTATCTTTTACCGGATAGAGATCGTATGTTTAAAGGCAGCCTAGTTGCTATCGTAACTCCCATGCACGAAAATGGTGAGCTTGATTTGGAGAAATTCCGTTCTCTGCTCGATTTTCATATCAAACAAGGAACTGACGGCATTGTCGTGGTAGGTACCACTGGCGAATCTCCAACCGTCGATTTCGATGAGCATCATTTATTGATGCAGGTAGTGGTAGAACATGTCGCAAAACGTATTCCAATTATTGCGGGTACTGGCGCTAATTCTACTCAAGAAGCCATTGACTTATCGTTGTACGCAAAAAAAGTTGGTGTTGATGCATGTCTATCGGTCGCGCCGTACTATAACAAACCAACTCAAGAAGGGCTTTATCAACACTTTAAAGCCATTGCGGAAGCCGTTGATATGCCACATGTTTTGTATAATGTTCCTGGTAGAACCGTGGTGGATATTCGCAATGATACAGCGCTACGTTTGGCCGAAATACCGAATATCATTGGCATTAAAGACGCCACTGGTGATATCGGGCGTGGTTCAGATTTGTTGCGTCGTGCACCGAAAGATTTTTTGATCTACAGTGGCGATGATGCTAGTTCGCTTGCTTTGTTATTGCTAGGCGGGCATGGTGTTATTTCTGTAACCGCAAATGTGGCGCCTAAAAAAATGCACGAAATGTGTGTTGCCGCCGCAAGTGGTGATCTAGTCACAGCACGCAAGCTCAATAATCAATTATTACGATTGCATACCGATTTGTTTGTGGAAGCGAATCCAATTCCAGTTAAATGGGTCGTCGAGCAAATGGGTTTAATCCGCTCTGGGATTCGACTTCCTTTGACGCCCTTATCTCAGCAGTATCATTCGCTACTGCGAGAAGCAATGCAGTTAGCCGATATTTAAGTTTGAAGGAGAGTAATGTCAAGATGAAAGCGCAAAAAGCTTTATCTTTGTTATCAATAATGGTGCCTATGACGTTGCTGAGCGCTTGTGGCGCTATGGAAAAATTGGGGTCATTCCAATTGTTTCCAGAAACCAAAACGGTTGACTATAAATCCGCAGGCAAAGTACCGCCGCTTGATATACCGCCCGATCTGATTAAACCTGCGATTGATGAACGATACGTTATCCCTGAATCGGAAGCTCCTACCAGCGCTACTTTTTCTAGCTACCAAAGTGAGCGGGGAAGTCCTTCGCAAGCCAATGGCAAGACGACATTTTCACCTACTTCGATAGAAAATGTGTATATAGAACGTTCTGGAACACAACGCTGGTTGGTGGTTCCTCAATCTCCCGAAGCTGTGTGGCCAGTTATCAAAGAATTCTGGCAAGAATTGGGTTTTTTAATCAAGGTGGAGACACCGGAAACTGGAATTATTGAAACAGATTGGGCTGAAAATCGCGCTAAGATTCCTCAAGATATTATTCGTAGTATCTTTTCTACCTTCCTAGATAGTATTTATTCTGCCGGAGAACGCGACAAGTTTCGTACTCGACTGGAAAGAACGGAGGACGGCACTACAGAGATTTATATTAGCCATCGCGGCATGACTGAGGTTGTTGAAGGCGGCAATCTCCAACGTACCATTTGGCAGCCGCGCCAGGCTGACCCAGAGTTGGAGGCAGAAATGCTTTCTCGATTGATGCTGCGTTTTGGTGTTAAAGAAGAAAAAGCCAAAATGGAGTTGGCTTCAAATCGCGGTAGCTCAACTGAGAGAGCTTATATCGATCAATCCAGCGGCAACAAATTAGTGATCAATGAAGCATTCGATCGTTCTTGGCGCAGAGTGGGGCTGGCGCTTGATCGTATTGGTTTTACGGTGGAAGATCGTAATCGTGCTGAAGGTATTTATTATGTTCGCTACGTTAATCCTGAAAAGGATAGTAAGAAAGAAGGCGACGGCAAAGGTATTTTGTCTAATTTAGCGTTCTGGCGTAGTGATGATTCCAAAGACGGTAAAGCAGCAAAATACCGCATACAGGTTAATGATGCGAGTTTTAATAGCAGCGAGTTAATTTTGGCGAACGACGACGGGAGTACCGTAGATACTGCTACATCTAATCGTATCCTTAAGTTATTGCACGAACAGCTGCGATAGCCTATTGATTTAGCGAATATTAACGACTGTTCCAGTTTTGACCCACTGGCTCAGTTGGTCGATTTGCTTATTGGTCAGTGCAATGCAGCCATTTGTCCAATTGTAGTTATTGTGGATATCCGGATTTCCTTGACCAATACCGTGGATACCGATATGACCCCCTAATTGGGTATTCTGCGGTGGTGTTTTCCCGAGTATTTTGGCATCTAAAATTTGATACCAAGTTTCATAACTAATTTTTTTTTCCTCGAGCGCGCGTTTGGCATTTTCCAGACTAGGATAATCTAAGCCAAAAAACCGGTGAAAGCGGCTTTTCTCATTGATCCAGCCGATTTTGAATTTTCCCAATGGCGTCTTATCATCTTTGGTTACTTTAGACCAGGTAGTCCCATAACGACCAATCGAAACATTATTAAATACCAACTGTACTTTGTTTCCTTGCATCACCGATAACGTGTAATCTTTGGTATTGACATCGACCCATATCTCATTTGCCGAAACCGAATGGCTTGTCGTTAGGAATGCTAGCATTACCAGTAAGAAAGAAAAAATATGTGTCATAGCGTTATACCCAAGTACCTTAGGTTATGAATAAAAAGAAATTCTTGAAAATTCTAATCTTATCTACGATCGAGTAATACAAAAAACACGACGTGTCAGCCTACTGCTTTTATTATCTGCTTGGATTAGGTGTTTTGGATAATCATTTGTCGTTTTGTAAATCAGAAATAGCAAACTTTGTTGCATATTGGTAACCCCCAAGTGCACCCAACAAGATTCCTAAGGGTGCAGCAATAAATATTCCAATCATTGGTCCTTGGCTGGTATCTTTGATAACAGCCATAGAACCTAGAAATACCAAAGTGAAAAAGATTCCGCCTACAATTAATGCGCCGCCAGTAATAGCGAGACTTTTTGCGGTGGGTTGTCCAGAAATTAATCGCCAACTAAACCAACCGGCTATGAATGCGGCTACGACTGAAACTGTGCCAGTTAACCCAATAGGTAACTGACTGGTAATGGTAAGCATCGTGCCAATAAAAAAAAGTACCAATAAGAATGCGAAGCATGCTGCGAGTATTTTGACGAATGAAATCATTGCAATGTTTTCTTGATGAGATTTTAACGACGCAGCATTGTAATATATCTTCGTTACATACAAAGCGACGAACAAAATGAAAAGAATGGATTTATCAAAACGACAATTTTTGCGACAAAGCTTGCTTGTCATGGGAGCCTTTATAGGCAATGCTTTTCTCCCTTCATCGATGCAGGCTGCGCTGCTGAGTCTTGCTACAAAAGGTGATTTACAAATCGCCGATGAAAATGGAGTGCGCTTGCCGCTCGGATTTAAATCACGCATCGTTGCCCGTTCTGGACAAATACTTTTTAATTATCAATGGCATGCTGCGCCGGATGGAGGCGCTGTTTTTGCTACTGACGATAATGGTTGGATTTATGTTTCCAATAGTGAGATGGAACATGAAGCAGGGGGAGTGGGGGCGTTGCGCTTTGATCATAACGGGAAAATTGTCGATGCGTATTCAATCTTAACTCGAACCAATCGCAATTGCGCAGGTGGGCATACTCCGTGGCAGACATGGCTTTCTTGTGAAGAAGTGGAAAAAGGCCGAGTGTGGGAGTGTGATCCTTTTGGTAAAAAAGAGGGGGTGGCGAGGCATGCGTTAGGTTTTTTTCGGCATGAAGCGATCGCTGTAGATAGCGTTAACCATCAACTCTATCTTACTGAAGATGAGACGGATGGTTGCTTATACCGCTACACCGCTCGTTCATTCGATAAACAAGGCTATCCGAGTTTAGAAGATGGCTTTCTAGAAGTGGCTGAAGTGGTTGGTAGCGCTGTCGGTAAGGTTCGTTGGCATAAGCTGTTGGATCCTCTTGCAGAAGCGATGTCTACGCGCAATCAGATCGACAGTGCCACGCATTTCAATGGCGGTGAAGGAATTTGGTATCACCGAGGTGTTATTTATTTCACTTCCAAAGGCGATAATCGGGTGTGGGCGTATGAAATATCGCAAAATGAACTGAGCATTGTGTATAACGGATCGCAGTATGAGTCTCCGGTATTAACTGGCGTAGACAATATTATCGCTAACCAGGCGGGAGAACTGTTGGTCGCTGAAGATGGCGGTAATATGCAAATTGTTGTATTGGCCGATGGAAAGGTGTTTCCACTGCTGCAAGTAGTGGGTCACCAAAGCTCAGAAATAACCGGACCTGCATTCAGCCCTGATGGTAAACGTTTGTATTTCAGTTCACAACGCGGAGCGGCGGGAAATAATCAAGACGGCGTTACTTTTGAAATCACAGGACCGTTCTAATTGAGATCGAAAGTTGCGTTGTTAAGCCAATATTCCTCTTGATAATTCGATAAAGCATCTTATCTTCCATTTTTTAGATTATAAAATACTAACGATAGGCTAGTCAGTTTTAATCATTGGAAATCAGTAGCCAAGATCCAATGTCGAAGCAGAATCAACTAAAGGGGACGCGAACTTGGAATTTAAAGACTATTACAAAATACTCGGTGTTGCTCGAGAAGCGAATGCCGAAGAAATCAAAAAAGCTTTTCGCAGTCTGGCGCGTAAGTATCACCCTGATGTTTCCAAAGAAGCTAACGCCGAAGAGAAAATGAAAGAGGTCAACGAGGCCTATACCGTGCTGTCAGATCCAGAAAAGCGTGCGGCTTACGATAATTTAGGTCAAAGTGGAAACTTTCAATCGGGTTCTGATTTTCAACCTCCACCCGGTTGGGATGCAGGTTTTGAATTTAGTAATGCGCAAGGCTTCGATAGTGCACAAGCAGAGAATTTTAGTGAGTTCTTTGCAAACCTGTTTAGCCAACCAATGCGCGGTGGTGCACGCTACGGAGAACGAAAAATGCGTGGCAATGATCATCACGCAAAAATCATGCTTGATCTGGAGGATAGCTATCACGGTGCAACACGCAGCATGACATTGCGCGCACCAAAATTGGATAGTCAAGGCCGGACTTTTTTCGAAGAACGAACGTTAAATGTACGTGTTCCGAAAGGCGTTCGAGCCGGTCAGGTGATTCGTCTTGCCGGACAGGGCGGTCCAGGCAGCCCAGGTGAAGTCGCTGGAGATCTATTACTCGAAGTCCATTTTAATCCCCATTCACGGTATCGAGTGGAAAATAAAGATGTTTATGCGTCACTTCCTGTAGCTCCTTGGGAAGCGGCACTGGGTGCGACGATTAAGATTCCCGTGCCAGATGGCTTGGTAGAAGTTCGTGTCCCTGAAAATTCACAGAGTGGACGAAAATTGCGTTTAAAAGATAGGGGTATTCCCGCAGCGACCCCAGGAGATTTATACTTAATATTGGAAATTGTTTTACCACCAGCAGTTTCTGACAAAGAACGTGAATTTTATCAAACTATGGCGCGGGAATTTGCATTTAATCCGCGCAAGAATTTGGGAGTTTAGTGCCATGTCTGACCAAATTGAGGCGATCTTATTTGAAGACGCCAGGCTTGATATCGAAGGATTAGCACGGTGCTGCAACGTGAGCCGAGAATGGATTATCGAGCGTGTTCAATGCGGTATTTTACTGGATGAACATTCACCGCATCATGATCCGTCTACCTGGATATTCGATAGTCGAAGTTTGGTTCGAATCAAACGGATCATGCGAGTTGAAAGGGATTTTGAATGCCATCCGGAGTTGGCTGGATTGGTTGCAGATTTGATCGAAGAAGTTGAAATATTGCGTGCTCGTGTAAAAATAACGGAGCTTACGAATCGCTAACACTAATCAATACATTCTCTAACAAATATCGTTTTATGGAAAAGCCGAGCAACAGTGTTCATATCGTTTGCCCACATTGCCATGCAATCAATCGCGTTCCGATGGAGCGTTTGAATGCTGCACCGAAATGTGGCGCTTGTCATCGTGCATTATTCGTCGGGCAACCGGTTGAATTAAGCGATGGCAATTTTAATTTGCACTTGACCCGCAGTGACATTCCGCTGTTGGTTGATTTCTGGGCACCGTGGTGCGGACCTTGTCGAGCGATGGCGCCTGCTTTTGCGCAAGTGGCAAGTATTTTGGAACCGCACATGCGACTGGCTAAGATCAATACCGAAGAAGAACAAATGCTTGGGGCCCGATATCATATTCGTAGTATTCCTTCCTTGGTGGTATTTCAAAATGGACAAGAAATTGCTCGTCAATCCGGTGCCATGAATCAGCGCGATTTGGTACTTTGGGCACAGTCCGTGATAAAAAATTAATAAAAACTGGAGATGCGTGTGGTTCAAAACGGATATTTTTTACGTCTCATATGGATTGCATTGGTTGCTGTTGTGTTAGCGCTGCTATTACATAGCTTTCTCTATCATTATTTTCCTGACGTTTTACAGTCTAATTTTTCAGATGATAGCCGTAATCGTTCTGCCAATGCGGAACCTCGTATCGTGCAAGCCCGAGGAAGCTTGGCGGAAGACGAGCAAAGTACTATCGAATTATTTGAAAATTCACGGGATTCGGTTGTTTTTATTACAACCCGACAACGGGTTATGGATGCATGGACACGTAATATTTTTTCTGTGCCGAGCGGTACGGGGTCTGGATTTATCTGGGACGATGAAGGGCATGTGATTACCAATTTTCACGTCATCAGAGGCGCGAGTGAAGCAACGGTGCGAGTGACTGATGGAAATGATTACAAGGCTTCTTTAGTTGGTGCGAGTCCGGCGCACGATATCGCGGTATTGCGTATCCATATGCGTTTCCAACGACCAGCGCCAGTTCCCATCGGTACCAGTAATGATCTTAAAGTGGGACAAAAAGTATTTGCAATTGGTAATCCATTTGGTTTGGACTGGACGCTTACTACCGGTATCGTTTCGGCTTTAGATCGTTCCTTACCCGGTGGAGATGGTCGTAGCATTGATAACTTGATTCAAACTGATGCAGCAATCAATCCAGGTAATTCCGGCGGTCCACTGCTTGATTCTGCCGGACGCTTGATTGGCATTAATACCGCGATCTATAGTCCGAGCGGTGTTAGTGCGGGTATCGGTTTTGCAGTGCCCGTGGATACAGTCAATCGTGTGGTACCGCAAATCATCAGCCGCGGAAAATATATCCGGCCTGCGATGGGTATTACAGTGGACAGTAAATTGAACAAGCGTCTGGCGGATCATTTAAAAATTACCGGAGTGATTATTTTGAGCATTAGTCCAGGCTCTGCTGCAGATGAAGCGGGACTCGAAGGTGCTACTGTCACGCCCGAAGGTAATATTATGGCGAATGATGTCATTGTGGCAATCGATGGAAAACTAGTTGATTCCGTTGATAAGCTCTATTCGCGCATTGATAACTATAAAGTTGGCGATACCGTTAAACTTACTGTGCGTCGATACGGTATGCAGGGAGAAGAAATCGAGGTTCCGGTTACGCTGCAATCTGGTGAATAACGTAAGCGATTTTATATTGCTAGAGTTAAAAGTATTTGATGATTTACTATCAAGATATAACTTTCTGATATTTAATTAGGTAGATATAACAGTAAGATATTATTGAGATAATGGATCAAGAAACTCAATTTATCATCCTCCTTGTCGATAGAGAGATTTTAATCTAGATACGTAGATTTGGGCTGTATTAAAACGTAAGAATTACTAGCGCTGTTTGCAGTATTTTTAGGAGAATTACTGAACATGAATAGATACAAACTCACTCGCTTAACTTTATTAGACCGCCGGGAAATTTGGCGATTTTGTCAAACATCCGTTTGAGGAAGGTAACGCGCTTAGCGGAACGCTTTAGGGTGTGAGCTGGCCCGATTTATGACATATTGAAACGTGCCAGACTCCAGGAAGGCTCTAGATTAACAGATACAATCTGTTAGTCTAGAAAGATGTTAAGAGATAGTAAATTTAGTGATTATTCTATTAAAAAAATAATTCAATATTTTAATATTGATATACCAGCCAGTAAAACGGCACTGCTTACCCTTAAGGACAAGCTATTAGGTAGCGTAGAAATTGAAGAAAGCTATTTTGGTGCTAAACGGCATCGTGGTTATCACGGCAAACTCAAACACGGTCGCGGTACATTAAAACAACCTGTTTTCGGAGTGTTTGAGCGAGATGGTAGGGTATATACTGAGATAGTGCCGGATCGTAAGCGATTGACTTTACAGGCAGTAATGCTGGGTAGAGTGTTCATTGAAAGTGTTATTTATCGTGATAGCTAGCGTGGCTATAATGGTCTGGTAGATGTGGGATATTCCAAGCATTTTTGAGTATCACATGGTGACAATGAATTTGCCCGAGATGAGCACTGCCACATTAACGGTATTGAATCGTTTTGGAGTATCACCAAAAGCGACGATTGGTAAAGCTTAACGGCATATCAGCCAACTTCGAGCTGCATTGAAAGAATCTGAATGGCGCTAGAAAAAACAACTTGATGAACCTGCTAGTGAACTATGACAGCTCGTTAGATATTATTAACTCTGCTAGTTAGAGCTTAAATAAATAAAGTTTAGTGAAAATTTCTTATGATGAATAACCCACAACGAATCGAAGCATATTAATTATTTGCCATACTATTTTTAAACAATTCTCTCAAGAATTGGAATAGCCACGATCCACCGTATGCAATGACGACAATCATTGCTATCGCTGAAACGGCATATAAAATTTTATCCATCAAATCAGATCCCTTGCTTATTTAAAGTATTTATATCGCGTGACAAATGCATTTGAGCGACTCAGCAAATTAATAGAGTCTTTGCAAAAGACGTCGAGCTGTAAAAATCACTGTAAAACAAAAAATAACCGATAGGTCTATGCTAATTATTTAGTTTTCCAAATGGCATAAGTCAACAAAAGCCACGAGCTTAAAAACGATACGCCACCAAAAGGTGTGATAATACCCAGTCCACGTATTCCAGAAATACTGAGCGCATAAAGACTAAAACTGAACAGGATAATGCCGACAAGCATCAGCCAGCCAGAGATAGGGATTAGGCGAGAATTTGGAAAATGCAGCAATAAAATACCAATAGCAAGCAAGCCAAAGCTGTGATAGAAATGGTACTGTATGCCGGTATGGTATACCGTCAGCATATCGCTCGATAACACTTGTTTTAGACCGTGCGCACCAAATGCACCTAGCGCAATACAAATAAAAGTATTGAGCGTGCCTATCATCAAAAAAGTTTTGGACATAGAAAAGCTTATTAATAGTTGTTCAAGAAATGAAAAATATTGATTTGTTTTTAGCGGTTAAGATGAAGAACGATATGTTTTTATGATTCGAGCATCACATGACCCATCGGCAAATTTTACCTGAATATCATCATCAGGTTTGATTTGTTTGCTATTGCGAATCAATGTACCTTCTTGGGTATTAAAGACCATGCTATAACCGCGCGCTAACACTGATTGTGGATTTAGTTGTGTTAATTGAGAATTGAGCGATTGAATATTTCGTAGCCGTGATTCAATTGATCGAGTAAAGCTGATATTGAGATTTATTGCTTGTTTGTTGTGGTATTCAAAAGTTTTTGCGATATCAATTCGAGTGGCTAATAGTTGTGCATTCAGTTGATTGAGTTTCCAATCTTTTTTTTCTAGCTCGCGTTTCATCGTGCTATTAATTTGCTTTGTTAGATACTGCATTTGCAACATTTGTGATCGAGCGCGATCCCCAGGATAAATAAGGCGGTAGGAAAACGTATCGATTTTTTGCATGATTCTTTCCATATGACTTTGAAAGCCGTGGTTCAAATAATAAAATAACTTTTTAAGTTGTTGATTTAATTCGTGCTGATTTTGGCTAATTAATTCAGCCGCACCAGTGGGTGTAGATGCTCGGCGATCGGCAACAAAATCTGCAATGGTGAAATCCGTTTCGTGCCCGATGCCGCTGATAATCGGAATAATGCTTTTTGCAATAGCTAAAGCGACAACTTCTTCATTAAACGCCCATAAATCTTCGATGCTACCACCACCTCTGCACAAAATTAATACATCGCATTCGTTTCGTTGACATGCTGTCTCAATAGCGCGAGCGATATTGAGAGCGGCCGTTTGTCCTTGTACTAGAGTAGGATAAATGACGATAGGAAGAGAAGGGTTACGCTGCCGTAAGGTAACGAGTACATCGCGTAACGCTGCCGTATTGGGTGAGGTGATAATGCCAATTTGTTTAGGAAATTTGGGCAGCGATTTTTTATTTTCGGGGCGGAAAAGACCTGCGTTCTCCAGTTTTGATTTTAATCGTTCAAATGCCTCGTAAAGGCTTCCTAAACCTGCTTGCCGAATGGTTTCAACGTTGAGTTGATAATCTCCCCGAGGTTCATAAATAGTGACAAGTGCTAGAACTTCGATTTGCATACCTTCTTTAAGTTGCCAATCGATTGCGTAGTTTTTATGGCTGAAAAAAACGCAACGTACTTGCGCTGTACTATCTTTTAAAGAAAAATACCAATGACCGGAGGGATAGCATTTTAAATTGGAAATTTCTCCTTGTACCCACAATAAGGGAATATTTTGCTCCAAAAGTTGCTTGGTATTTCGGTTTAATTCAGTGACTGTCAGGGTTTGGACTATGCAGTTTTGTAATCGAGAAGATAAATTCATACGTGATAAATTGGTAATTGAACGTGTCCTTTAAAAATCAACTGAAACAGTTCCTTAATTATAACCCATTGTATTTTAATATATTTAATTGGGTTAATAAATGGGCAAAAAAGAAAAAGTACTTTAAAGCTGCAAAGTTACCGGAGCTATTCTAACCTTATACTCATAGTTATCCACAGATAATGTGGATAACAATTATTCATTCATGAATGCCGATTTCTGCATCGATTGCGAGTCTTTAACTGTCCAATCCCGCAGTAAAGTAATAAAATAAGTGGATTTGAATAAATTGTTTCTTCCCGTAGCTAAATTTTATCTCAACTGATACGAAGGAGGTTTTTGCATGTTATCTTTGATTCAAGCAGCCGGTTGGCCGATTTGGCCAATTATTATTGCCTCCATTGTTGCGGTCGGCATTATCATCGAAAGAATGTGGGCTCTGCGCTTAAAGATAATTGCTCCAGAAGATCTTCTTCCCAGGGTGTTCAACGAATATCAACGTAACGGTGTTACTTCGGAAATGCTAGAGCGTTTGAAAAAACACTCACCTTTAGGAATCATCTTATCGGCTGGCCTAAAGAATATCAAAAAATCACGCGAGATTATGAAGGAATCGATTGAAGAATCTGGGCGCGTGGTTGCTCATGATTTGAATCGTTATTTGACCACGTTGGGTACGATTGCCGCTTTGAGTCCATTGATGGGATTATTCGGAACTTTGGTCGGGATGATTGAAATTTTTGGATCTAATTCGCCTACAGGTAGTAATCCTGCGCAATTAGCGTATGGTATTTCAGTGGCGTTATACAATGCAGCATTTGGAATATTGGTTGCAATACCTAGCATGATTTTTTATCGCCATTTTCGTGCAAAAGTGGATGGTTTTGTCCTCGAAATGGAATTACATGCGTTAAAGTTAATTGAAATGGTACACGGTGAACGAGAAGACTGATTATTTTTGTTCTTTTAAAAAGAAAAGAGAGAATTTGAGTCGTTAATCTTAGATCTCATTTCTGAAGGTACGCAGATTACTCTTAATGATGCCGCAAAACATGATATGGAAGTACTCGTGTATACTTCTACCGAATCCATTTTGACTGAAACTGTAAATAAAGAAGCGTTATAAATGTGAGTATAAATCAAACAATCAATGAAATACTGTAATCGTTACGTTTCGAAAAGCGAAGTGCAATTCAAAAAAAGCTAATCAATGAATAAAGGAATTTTGCTGTTGGTAAATACGTATCATGCTGTAATAAAACGATTCCTATTTTTTCTTGTCATGTTGGTAATTGTTTCGATTTTTCAGGGATGTGCTTCAACCTCTAAATCGAATAATCAACACTTGGATCAGGTGGATCCTCACGAAGAGATTAATCGCAAAGCATACGACTTTACTGATCGCATTGATCGTGTAGTTTTTATGCCGATCGTCAACAGCTATATCGATTATGTCCCCAATGCCGCGCAACGCTCCATTGGGAATTTTTATGATAATTTATCTTATCCCAATGTAGTGTTGAATGATTTCTTGCAAGGCAAGGTAAGGCAAGGGTTTCAAGATACGTTGCGTTTTGCAATAAATTCAACTATTGGTTTGTTTGGCCTGTTTGATATGGCTACCCACATGGGATTACAAGAACACAACGAAGATTTTGGTCAAACACTCGGGGTTTGGGGTGTAACACCAGGGTCTTATCTGTTTATTCCATTGCTCGGCCCGAGTAGTCAACGCGATGTCACGGGCATTCCATTCGGTGTTTTTACCAATGTGCTTTTTTATGCGGGTATTATTGTTGGCGCTCCGGTTACGATTCCTTTAACTTTCTTGGGAGCGGTTGATAAGCGCGCACGATTAGTGGGACCAATGCGAATCCGCGACGAAGCGGCTATCGATCCTTATTTGTTTGTTAGAGAAGCATCCATGCAGCAGAGAGAGTTTTTAGTGCATGATGGGAAGCTACCTTTAGATCTGTATTACGACGAACCTTTTCAAGTTAATCCCTTTGATTCAGAAGACAAGGATAAAAAGATTAAAAAGAAATAAATTGTAATTTATGCACATGTCGTAAAAAGGATTCACAATTTTTTCCGAGTACGGAAGAAATGTCGTGATGAAATATATATAATTCAGTAAATTAAAGTAATAACCCGTATCAACTTAATATTTGTTTTGAACGTTTCCATTTTTCAATAAGGCCTACAAAGTATATGAATAGACCTCAAGCAATTCATGACCTATCTCAACATCAACAATCATCTACATTGAAAAAAAATAATTTAGTGTCTGTCCATCAATCACATATGAATCAAGAAACAGTTGATGTTAATGAATTTGAGGAAAAATTTATTCAAGCGCGTTCCGCCATGTTGGCATTACAGAATGAAGATGGTCATTGGTGTTTTCCGCTAGAAGCAGATTGTACGATTCCAGCGGAATATATCTTAATGATGCATTTCATGGATGAAATAGACGTTGCACTGGAAAAGAAAATTGCTAGTTTTATTCGTGACAAGCAAGATATGAGTCATGGGGGGTGGCCGCTGTATTATGGTGGTGAATTTGATATCAGTTGTACGATTAAATCGTATTATGCGCTGAAATTGGTCGGCGATTCACCGGAAGAAGCGCATATGAAGCGCGCGCGAGAGGCTATTTTACAAAGAGGTGGCGCAGCCAAAGCCAATGTATTTACGCGTTTATTGTTAGCAATGTATCAGCAAGTACCATGGCGTGCCGTCCCGGTAGTACCAGCAGAGCTGATTCTTTTACCAAAATGGGCTCCTTTCCATTTGAGTAAAGTATCATATTGGTCACGTACCGTTATGGTGCCATTGTCGATTTTATGTACATTGAAAGCACAAGCTGCTAATCCCAGAAAAATAGATATTCGAGAATTATTTGTTACAGCTCCAGAACAAGAACAGAATTATTTTCCTAAACCCGATACGTTTTTAAAACGTATTTTTATGTTTGCCGAACGGCTATTATCGCGTTACGAACCGCGTCTTCCACAATCGATACGGCAAGAAGCGATTAGTGCTGCGGAGCATTGGACACTTGAGCGTCTCAACGGTGAGTGTGGCATAGGTGCAATCTTCCCAGCGATGGTGAATGCGCACGAAGCATTAGCATTATTAGGCTATAGCTATGATCACCCAAGTCGGGTGAAATGTCGTAATGCGCTGCGAGGATTGCTGGTGGATGAAGGCGATCGGTCATGGTGTCAGCCATGTACTTCGCCAGTTTGGGATACGGTATTAACAGGCTTGGCATTACAAGAAGATCCCACGACCGATCAAGAACCTGTTCACCGTGCGATGGATTGGCTCATTAAAGAACAAATTTTGAATGCTCCCGGAGATTGGCAAGATAAGCGACCCGATCTGCCGGGCGGCGGATGGGCCTTTCAATATGCGAATCCACATTACCCAGATTTGGACGATACTGCCGCGGTTGGTTGGGCTTTAGTGCAAGGTGGTTTAGAAAGACATAGCTACTCCTTAGAACGCGCAGCCAATTGGCTGGCAGGAATGCAATCCAGCAATGGTGGTTTTGCTGCTTTCGATATCGATAACACCTATCATTATTTAAATGAGATTCCTTTTGCTGATCACGGTGCGTTAATCGATCCACCAACGAGTGACGTGACCGCAAGATGCGTTGGATTATTAGCTAAGTATGGTAAACATCAGCTAGAAGTTTGGCGTGGTATTGGATTTTTGTTGCGAGAACAAGAGTTCAATGGTTCCTGGTTTGGCCGTTGGGGCACCAATTACATTTATGGCACATGGTCCGTATTAGAAGCTTTTCGTTTAGCTAAATTTGATATGCAGCATGCGTCGGTTCGTCGTGCGGTTAAATGGCTCGAATCAGTGCAACGAGTTGATGGAGGTTGGGGAGAAACTAACGACTCTTATCTGGATAAGAAAATAGCCGGTCAATTTCCTGAAACCAGTACGGCTTTTCAAACCGCTTGGGCAGTTTTGGGTTTAATGGCAGCCGGGGAAGTTAATAGTGTATCGGTACGTAGAGGGATTAACTATATTTTGACTCAGCAAGCTAGTAACCATTTATGGGATGAGCCTTGGTTTACCGCACCCGGTTTCCCGCGCGTGTTTTACTTGCGGTATCATGGCTATTCAAAATTCTTTCCATTATGGGCGCTGGCACGCTATCGCGCATTGACTAGAAATTAGCAGTGAGCGTAACTGGTTTGGTGGTGGCTTTGCGCGCAGAGGCACGCTGCGTAACATCGCTCCCTATTCCTCTGAATAAGAAAGTCGAACTAAATGCGCAAATAGTTTTGTGGCTGAGTGGAATGGGTTCCAAAGCCGCTCAAACGGCAGCAGAACAGCTGTGTCAGCAAGACGTAAGCGGATTAGTGAGCTTTGGTGTAGCAGGAGCATTGGACAAGCGACTCAAGCCAGGAGATTTAATTCTTCCAGATGCTATTTATGATAATAAGTTGTTGCCGGTTGCATTAGATTGGCGTAATCGGCTACAAAGCAAGCTGACAAGCGACATCACGATAGTGAACGGCATCCTGGCAAATAGTTCAGAAATATTGACGACCAAGCAATCAAAACTGGATTTGGCAGTAAAAACAGGTGCTTGTGCGGTCGATATGGAAAGTGGCGCGATTGCGGCCGTTGCCGAAAGTGCTCAAATTCCTTTTATTGCAATACGTGCTATTGTTGATCCTCTGGATTTTTCACCACCCGCGGCACTACTTTCTACGGTTAATCCAGATGGAAGTGCGAATATACTGCCTATACTGAAATTAATTCTGAATCGTTCGGTGCATATCAGTGTGCTATTAGAAATGGCGAAAGGCATGCGCGTTGCATGCAAAACCCTATCACGCGTCATTCAAGTGACGAAAACAAACGTATTATAATGCTAAGCAAACTGCAAGCATTGATCTAGAATGATGATAGCTAAATCTATATTAACGATAGTGATTACCCGAAATTGTAATCGGGTATTTGCAAAATACGGCTCTATCGATTGACTGAATCCTTGCAATGTTATTTTTCTTATAGTTTTTCTCATGACGATCAATAATTTTTGTTCGGAATTATGGCGCGCTTTGCTGATATCGACTTGTTACGACCAACGGAGATGGTTGCAAGACCGTGGTTCGTTGACTAAACGTATTCAAAATCGTTGTAATCATTTTTTCGTCAAGCCGGTATTTCAGTCTTTCAGCAAAGTTTATGACGATGAACTGCAAATTATTGGGGTTCGCCGTGATGAATTGGCAATGGTACGTGAAGTGTTTTTGTATTGCGATGACACGCCGGTGGTATTTGCCCATTCGACGGTAGCGCGAAAGAATTTGCGAGGTGTATGGCGAGCGCTGAATGGATTGGGCAATAAATCATTGGGAACGATGCTGTTTAGTAATCCGCGCATTAAACGAACGCCTCTGGAGTTTAAAAAAATTCGACGGGGACATTTTCTGTATGATCGAGCGTGTGTCTCTTTGCAGGCCAAGCCGACTTATTTATGGGCACGCCGTTCGTTATTTACCTTGCATGGACAGTCGATTTTGGTAACCGAGGTATTTTTGCCGAGCATTCTGCATTTGTCATTATGAATTATTCCGAGCAAATTAAAAATTATGCGCAATTGATGCGCTTGAATAAGCCGATTGGTATTTTGTTGTTGCTATGGCCGATGTTGTGGGGATTATGGTTTGCAGCACAAGGATTTCCAGATTGGCATATTTTGATCATTTTTATATTAGGCACTGTGCTGATGCGCTCAGCCGGTTGCGTCATCAATGATTTTGCGGATCGCAATATCGATCCATACGTCGAACGCACGAAAAATCGTCCGATGGCGGTAGGAAAAGTAACTTCCCGCGAAGCTCTTTTATTGGCTGCTGCATTAAGTGTGTGTGCTTTTATTCTGATTTTGCCTTTGAATCAATTAACAATTCTGTTATCGGTTCCGGCATTGTTTCTAGCAGCCAGTTACCCGTTTACCAAACGTTTTTTTGCGATGCCACAGGCGTATTTGGGTGTTGCGTTCAGTTTTGGGATTCCAATGGCATTTGCGGCGCAAACTGATAACTTGCCATCCATTGTCTGGATTCTATTGCTCGCGAATTTGTTTTGGGTCATAGCGTATGATACCGCCTATGCGATGGTCGATAAACCCGATGATTTAAAAATAGGAATCAATACTTCGGCCATTACCTTTGGGCGTTTTGATGTGCTGGGCGTAATGCTATGCCATGCGTGTTTCATTGCCTTGATGATGGTAGTCGGATGGTTGCAACAAATGAATTTGGTCTATTATGTAGGATTACTAATCGCAGTAGGGCTGATGGTTTATCAATACCGATTGATTCGTCACCGTGATCGCGCATTGTGTTTCAAAGCGTTTTTGCATAATAACTGGGTCGGGATGGTGATATTTATGGGCATCGCACTGGATTTTTTAATTTTTCCACACGCTTGATCGAACAAGGTGTTTTGAATGCAATATAAAGATTTACGAGATTTTATCGCACAACTGGAATCGATTGGAGAGCTTAAGCGCGTTCAAGTTGAAGTCGATCCAGTGTTGGAAATGACGGAAATCTGTGATCGTTTACTCAAAAATCAAGGTCCTGCTGTATTATTTGAACACCCGAAAGGTTATGCCATCCCCGTATTGGGTAATTTGTTTGGAACGCCTAAGCGTGTTGCTTTGGGTATGGGGCAGGAATCCGTTGAAGCATTGCGTCAAGTAGGGCAATTATTAGCGCATTTGAAAGAACCTGATCCGCCTAAAGGATTGAAAGACGCTTGGGATAAACTACCCATGTTGAAGCAGGTGTTGAATATGACACCGAAAGAATTGAGCAGCGCACCCTGTCAAGAAGTTATCCTACAAGGTAGCGAAGTTGATTTGAGCCAGTTACCTATTCAAACTTGTTGGCCTGGGGATGTGGCGCCATTGATTACTTGGGGCTTGACCGTTACTCGGGGACCCAATAAAACACGGCAAAATTTGGGAATCTATCGTCAGCAAGTGATTGGGCCCAACAAAGTGATCATGCGCTGGTTGGCACATCGCGGTGGAGCATTGGATTTTCGTGAATTTTGCTTGGCGAATCCCGATAAGCCTTATCCCGTTGCCGTGGCGTTAGGAGCCGATCCGGCAACTATTTTAGGCGCAGTGACTCCGGTACCCGATACGCTAAGTGAATACCAATTTGCGGGACTGTTACGCGGTGCTAAAACTGAAGTGGTGAAGTGTGTAGGTAACGATTTGCAAGTTCCTGCCAGTGCTGAAATCGTGCTCGAAGGCGTCATTCATCCCGGTGAAACCGCGCTAGAAGGCCCTTATGGCGACCATACCGGTTACTACAACGAGCAGGAAACTTTTCCGGTCTTTACCATCGATCGCATCACGATGCGTCGCAATCCGATTTATCATTCTACCTATACCGGCAAACCACCGGATGAACCCGCTATTCTCGGTGTCGCGCTGAATGAAGTGTTTGTGCCTTTGCTGCAAAAGCAATTTCCGGAAATTACCGATTTTTACCTGCCGCCAGAAGGATGTTCCTACCGCATGGCGGTAGTTAGCATGAAAAAACAATATGCCGGACACAGCAAGCGTGTGATGTTTGGTGTTTGGAGTTTTTTGCGTCAATTCATGTATACCAAATTCATCATTGTTACCGATGACGATATCAACGTGCGCGATTGGAAAGAAGTGATCTGGGCTATTACTACTCGGGTTGATCCGGTGCGCGATACGTTGCTGGTGGAAAACACACCGATCGATTATCTCGATTTTGCCAGCCCGGTTTCTGGTTTGGGCGGAAAAATGGGGTTAGATGCGACCCATAAATTTCCTGGGGAAACAAATCGTGAGTGGGGAAAACCGATTGTCATGGATTCTGAGGTAAAAAATCGGGTGAGTGCGATGTGGGATGAGTTGGGATTCTGATTAAATAGTAGTAAGCAATTTATTTATTACATAGGAATTTTAAGGTAAGAATGATTTTGTCAGTAATTTACCTTTTTTATTGGCTGCATATGAGTTGTACTAGTTAGTTTTAACTTCCTTAGAGGCAATTGATTTTACAAAGAATTTTGTATGTGTTACAAAATTTTCATGATTGTTCAGTGATAAAATCTTTCTCGTTTTTAAAATAATAATAGAG
>JAJHPK010000100.1 GCA_020890945.1 Nitrosomonas sp. | reverse complement strand
CCAATAAATAGCAGGGTAATTTTTTAAACAGTATGAATCAATTGATATGGACTCCAGTGAGAACACAAAAATGACAGAACAGTTTTATGTCGGCATTGATCAAGATGAAAATGAAGGATTAACGCATCTGGGGCGCATCGTTCGAGACGCCTGGATTTTTAACCTCATCCCTGAAACAGAAACTTGCTCAGGTTGGAGTACTGGACAAATGCAAGTTTTATATGAGAAGGTCTACGAAGCTTGGGAGCCTTATGCGCACTTACCAAGCCGTTTGCCTGACGCCCTGCGTGAACGACACACTCGGCTGTATTCCGAAGCAATCGCTAACGCCAAGAAAAAAGGCTGGGATACAGAATTAAAAGAAGACGACTAAGATTGCACTTGTTTTTCTGGAAAATTGATAATCCGTGCCGGACCTTCAAGCCTTTCTTTTTTTGCTAGGATTTGCAAAGCATTCGGAAATTCACTATGCAGGTGCTTCATAATAATCGATAAATCTTCCCGATAATACACAGCCTCATAAGCGACTGGTTGATCCAAGCTTTCACGATCGTGTGATCTGAAGTTTTGCCAGGATAAATCAATCCAGCATTTACGCTCGCCATCGATAAAGACAAATTCCTCATGATCGATGATGGCCATATATTGCATACTGCGAATCGGAACGAATAAATGCCGTGTAGGACAACGTGCGAGCAAAGTAACCGCTAAATTATAGATATTCGCAGGTAGATGACGAGATTCACGTTTGATTTCAGGATCTCGATAACAAGTAATTTCCATGAATGCTCCTGGTTTATAGGTTCTTTTTTTATAATCATACTACCAGAATGAATCAATGAGTTTGCTGGCATACAACGCCATAACGATTAATAAATAAAATTTTATGCCTGCAAAAGAGACGAAAAAGATACCAACTGCACAAAATAATCTGAAAACAATCGCGACGTTGCTCCCTTATTTATGGGAATTTAAGAGCAGAGTCGTTATTGCACTAAGTTTACTGATCCTGGCGAAGCTCGCCAATGTATCGGTACCGCTGGTGTTAAAAGAAATCGTCGATGCACTTGATTCGTCTCGTGCCGAATTAGTGTTACCCGTTTTTCTGCTGCTTAGTTACGGTGCTTTGCGATTGAGCAGTACTTTGTTTGGCGAATTGCGCGACGCGATTTTTGCCAAAGTGACACAACGCGCGATACGTAGGGTTGCCAATCGGGTTTTTTTACATTTGCACTCATCACTCTCGCTACGTTTTCATTTGGAGCGTCAAACAGGAGGTGTTTCACGTGATATAGAGCGCGGTACACGCGGCATTTCTTTCTTGATGAATTTCATGTTGTTCAACATTCTGCCAACCTTGTTAGAAATCAGTTTGGTGATGATTATCCTCATCAATCAATACGATATCTGGGTCGCCCTCATCACCTTCACAACGCTCATTGCTTACATTGCCCTGACATTGATCGTCACCGAATGGCGCATGATTTTTCGCCGCACCATGAATACCATGGATTCCAAAGCCAATACGCAAGCGATTGATAGTTTATTAAATTACGAAACAGTCAAATATTTCGGCAATGAACATTGGGAAGCACAACGCTACGACACGCATCTGCAATCCTGGGAAAAAGCTGCGATTCGCAATCAAGTATCGTTGGCTACGCTGAACGCTGGGCAAAGCGGCATCATCGCAATCGGCATGACACTGTTGATGTTTTTTGCCGCAGATCAAGTCATCGAAGGAAATATGACTCTTGGCGATTTAGTATTAATTAATGCCATCATGCTACAGCTCTACATGCCGCTGCATTTTTTGGGTTTCGTGTACCGCGAAATCAAGCATTCATTAGCAGACATGGAGCGGATGTTTACGTTATTGGAAGAAAATCACGAAATTCAAGATAAATCAGATGCCGCCGTGCTTAAAGTTGAAAACGCTACGGTACGATTTGATCACGTTAATTTTAGCTATGAATCAAATCGGCAAATTTTATTTGATATCAGTTTTGAAATTCCAGCAGGACAAACTATTGCAATCGTTGGACGTAGCGGCTCTGGAAAATCTACTTTAGCGCGTCTGCTTTTTCGTTTTTACGATGTACAATCTGGCAGCATCACCATCGATCGACAAGATATTCGCGAGGTAACACAATATAGCTTGCGAGCGAATCTAGGCATCGTGCCGCAAGATACGGTGCTATTCAACGACAGCATTTATTACAACATTGCTTATGGACGACCTGATGCGTCAACCGAAGCCGTGTATGCTGCGGCAAAATCCGCACATATTCATGATTTCATTGAAAGTTTACCGGAAAAATATGACACCATCGTGGGTGAACGCGGCTTGAAATTATCTGGAGGAGAAAAACAGCGTGTCGCTATCGCGCGGACGATTCTCAAAAATCCTGCCATTCTGATTTTCGATGAAGCCACGTCAGCGTTGGATTCACAATCAGAAAAACACATTCAAGCAGAATTGAAAAGAATCGCACAGAATCGCACCACACTCACTATTGCTCACAGACTGTCTACCATCGCCGATGCCGATCAAATTTTGGTGATGGAGCGCGGACATATCATTGAACGTGGGACGCATCAACAATTACTTGCTGCGAAAGGTATCTATGCGCAGATGTGGGAATTACAACAACAAGAAATACCAATCAGTCAGATATAGAACACCCCGTCGCTAGCAGCGAGGGCATTTACCTGCGCACGCTTCAATCTGCTGGTTTTCTACCAGCTTTCGTCCCAAGAGGTGGAGAATTGAACCCTTAAAAATTAAAAAATCCAGATAAGTTTATTTTCGAAGCAATATCAGCGTATTGTCCACTATAGAATGATTCTAAACAAAATCCACCATGACATTGACGCCCACTATCAATTGAACATCTGCGTTGGTATAGGTGTGCATACCATTGTAAATTCCTTTATCTTGCCATCCGCTATCGGTAATGTGCACATAATCTCCTTGATTGCCATTGACGATCAGTTTATTAGTAGTATCGGATAATGCTTTTAATTGTGTTGCATTGAGCGTTACACCATTATCGCTACCGGATGCTCCATATAAAGAAATCTTTTCAATTCCCTTGATTTTTCCAGAAAAATTGGCCAAATCCAGATTCGCATCCACCGCAGCTATTGCTAATGTATCGCCATTTCCATTGCCGCCATCGACCAGTTTGAAATTCAGATCGCTGATTCGGATGTAATCGTTGCCGTTGCCCGCGTGATAAGTATCGGCTCCGCCTTTTCCGATAAGGGTATCGTTGCCATTACCCGATTCAAAACGTTCGGCTGCTTTGGTGCCCACGAGCATATCGCCTTTATTGGTGCCTTTAATGACTTTTTCTAGATTAGAAAAATCACTGCGTCCGAAAATGACATAGGTATATCGATCGCCCGTTGTATTAGCTACCATCAAGTCATCAAAACCATCGTTATTGATATCTCCCGCGGTACTGATGCCATTTGGACTAAAAAATTCACCAATTCCTAGCTGATCCCCAGCTCTTAATCCATCAATGCGAAAACCGGCATCACTGGCCAAATTAGCCAAATCCAGTGTGGCACCAAAACCGATCGATTTGCCAAAAATGACATAGACAGAGCCAGAATCTACGCCATGATGATCTGCTCCTCCAACACCGATCAGTATGTCGCCAAAACCATCGCCATTAACATCGCCTGCGTCACTGACAGAATTACCCAATCGATCCCCGGCCGACTCGCCATTGATGGTAAAACCATTGGTGCCATTCAGACTGGCCAAATTCACCACCGCATTAAACCCAGAGGCTTTGCCAAACACGACATAACTGGAACCCGAGTTATCTCCATTGATATCAGCGCCAGGTGCGCCAATGATCACATCCGCAAAGCCGTCACCATTGACATCGCCCGCATCGCTAACAGCTCGACCTGACGCATCACCGATAGCGATGCCCTCCAAGCGAAACCCATTGGTACCATCGAGCGAGGACAAATTCAAATATGCATTGAATCCTGAAGCCTTACCGAATACGATATAATTAATTCCTCTATCTGTTGGGCCGTATATTGATGAACTCAAAATCAAGTCATCATAACCATCACCGTTGACATCACCCGCACCGCTAAGCGAAATGCCTAAATCATTGCCATTTTTTTTGGCAGTCATACGAAAACCATTCGTACCATCTATATTGAGAGTGATTTTGTTACTGGCAAAGCTATCGTTACCAAATATGACGTAGCTATCACCTCCCGACCTATCACGATTTGCTACGATAATATCGTCAATATGATCGCCATTGATATCCCCCGCACTACTCGCAGTAAAGCCTCCATTATTATAACCACTGCTCATACCTTCAATACTGATACCGGTATTTTTGTCCTGTAAAGCCGTGCTTAAATGTTCAGTGTCACTGAAACCAGGAGTCGCCCCTTTACCAAAAATAATGGCAGCGGTAATCGGTGATGCATTGCTTCCAGCAACGAGCAAATCATCGAAACCATCGCCATTAAAATCGCCGGCTGTGGTTTCCAAATCTGACGCATAAACGTCGTTTATTAAGTGAAAACCGTTTTTGCCATCGAGCGTCGATGGATCAAATGTTGCGTTAAATGGTGTATTTTTACCAAAGATTACATGACTTTTTTGAGCATAGTAGCTAATGAAAATATCATCGAAACCATCCCCATTTACATCTCCTGCATTACTACTTTTCCATATAGAACTACTTATTCTAAAACCATTGCTGCCATTGAGCGTGGTTAAATCAAAAACTTGTGTCATGATAAAACTCCCAGAAAAAACTAGCGAAGAAAATATTTGTGACATAATTATTAACGCAAATAATCATTTAGTTTACTGTTTCATAACATATCTTACTAGACTAACAAATTGCATTCGTTTGGTTTGTTTAGCGAAATTTAATAGTTTTCCTTATTGCAATTACCAATGATTTAAGATAGTGATTTAAATTGACCCATAAATATAATCAATGTTAGAGTTCCCTTCGTGTAGATATTGGCTTTCTCTGGGGATATGCAATATCTACATCCAAACAGGGAGGAAATAATGAAATATGAATCAATTCATAATCGCTTACTCGTCAAAACTTTAGTTAGTGGATTATTGTTGGCTGGCTTGAATACCACTGTTCAGGCCAATACAACCATGAGTCCGGAAAATAAAACTGACCCAGTTACAAGCACTACCAGGAATTTTGCACAATTTATTAAAGATAGTGGAATCATTTTTGGTGGCTGGGTCAATGGGGGAGCAACCTTTAATCCGAGTCAAACTGATGGATTTAATGGCACGGTAACTTTTGCGGATCAAGCGAATAGAGTACAGCTTAATCAATTCAATATATTTATAGAACGTCCAGTTAAAACAGAAGGAAAAGGTTGGGATTTTGGTTTTCGTACTGCTTTTATGTTCGGAACCGATTCCATTTTTACACAAGCTTATGGTAATCCCGCTTTTGATGTTAATAATGGAAGACCTTTGGATGATCGCGGGAATTGGGATCTTACCATTTGTTGCAGCTCTTTACGCACCTATGGTATCGCTATTCCGCAAGCATTTTTCGAGGTTTACGCACCATTTGGTAATGGTATCAATATTAAAGTAGGCCATTTTTACACTCCCATTGGTTTTGAATCAGTTCCTGCACCGAATAACTTTTTCTATACACATGCCTATACCATGCAATACGGTGAGCCTTTCACGCATACCGGTGTAATGGGAAACTATCGCATCAACAAAAATATTGAAACCTTCGTAGCAGCGATCGGTGGTAGCGGTACCGGCGGTTGGGATGGTAATTTTGATCGCCAAATGGGTAATTGGGGGGGAATGGGAGGTGTCACATGGACTAGCGATGATGCCAAAACATCAGTGAATGTCAGCGGTACTGGCAGTACCACGTCAACCCGGAATAGCAGCTTTTGGGGCCTGTATAGTGTTGTGATTAGACATCGAGTATTCGATAAACTACAGCTAGTCGTTCAACATGATCATGGTTTTGCAGATAATGTATTGCTAGCTAATTTGCACTATGCAGGTGTCAACAAAGATGCCGCATGGTATGGAGTAAATACACATGTTTACTATGACGTGAATCGAGATTTATCAGTAGGTGTGAGGGGAGAATGGTTTAGAGATCGCGATGGTTTTCGCGTATGGTCTCCAGGCCGAGTCAGCGCTGCTACTGATCATTTAGGCAACAGTTATGCCTTGGGCGGATCAACTTCGTTAGCTTCTAGCACACCTGCCGATTACTATGCTGTAACCATTGGCGCTAACTGGAAAGCAGTCAAAGCGCTTAATTTAAAATGGAAAGGGTTGAATCAGCTCAACCTAAGACCGAATATTCGTTGGGATAGAGTTGACGGATTACATGCGGCTTATCGCCCATTTGGCGGTAATAAAGATCAAATTTTATTTTCTTTAGATGCCATACTGCCGTTCTAGTGAAAAAAGATACAATCGTAGTTGTAAATCTACAAATAAAAGTCGGCCGTACCTGGCCGACGCAAAAAAAAGATAATCAGATTTAAATATTAAATACCATCTGCGACAATCAATGCTTAATAGTCATTTTGACAAATACGGTATTAGAATACTCTTGCAAAGTGTAGAAGTTGGGTGTAACCCTCTACTGGCGATCGGAATTTAAGCAATTTTATTAGTTACAAATTCATTTACTCCTTGCGTTAACATACATTGGTTCTTGGGTGTAAACAGACGAATCCCCACCCTTGGACAAATATTGATGCAACAGTCCATTAGTTTTCTCAATAAATAACTCCGTGATAAGTCCACGACGAATTGTAAATAGATTATCTTTTAATTTAACATCACTAATTTTACTGTTTCTTAACATCTTGCTAGACTGACAAATTGGGTCTACTAGTTTAAGTTTTCAGAATTAATCTGTTGTTTATCTTTCTCTGAAGCCCTTTCAAAATAGTTTATGCGGGTATAATTCGCTTTTAATATCCTATTTTTCGGCAAAATTGAAAATAAATATCCTATACGGCGATATCGGTGGTACAAAAACGCTATTACAGTTAGCTGAAGTCAGTGAAATAGGTATTCAATTGATCCTGACTCGCAAGTATCCGAGCCAGGATTTTGTATCTTTTTCAGATATTGTCAGCGATTTTCTGCACCAAGCCGCTACTAATAAAACTATTTCGGCGGCGTCCTTTGCTGTTGCGGGACCGGTTATTGATCATAAAAAAGCAAAGTTGACTAATTTGCCGTGGAACATCGATAGCACAGCGCTTGCTCAGCAATTTTCTATTCCCAACGTATCGATTATTAATGATTTTGAAGCTGCCGCGCTGGGTATCGACGCGTTAACTAAAAATGACTTAATGCCGCTACAAACCGGAGAAATTGATCTGGAAGCAATGCGCGTTGTTTTAGGCGCGGGTACCGGCATGGGGGTAGCATGGTCCGCATGGGTTAACGGTCACCGTTACCCTTTTTCAACCGAAGCCGGACATATCGATTTTGCCGCTACCGACGATTTGCAGATTGAGCTTTTTAAATTCCTAGGGAAGAAATTTGGTCATGTATCGATCGAACGGCTATTGTCTGGATCGGGATTGACGGATATATTTAGATTTTTACAGCAAAAGTATGATGCTGAGAGTCTGATGGGATACGATCTGGAAGCGGATAGCGGCGCTATCATCACAGACCTCGCCTTAAAACAGCAGCACCCACTTGCCCAACAAGCATTAGAGTTATTTGTGACAATCTATGGCGCTTATGCTGGCAATCTTGCGCTCGTTGGCCTGTGTCGTGGAGGTGTTTATATTGCTGGAGGTATTGCACCAAAAATTCTTGAAGCAATGACCGATGGTCGCTTCATACAAGCATTTTGTGATAAAGGTCGGTTTTCTCGCTTGATGCAAGAAATTCCCGTTTATGTGGTTACCAATCCTGAAATCAGTTTGCTAGGTGCTCGATTAAGCGCCCAAGAGTTACTAAACGCTGGAGAGCAAAGTAAAAACCGCGTTTGAGCTAAAGTTTTTCCACATTTAACCTGTTAAGATGAATCTAAATTTCACACAAGGAGTGTCGCGATGAGTTCCAAAACGGCTTTTACCATCACTATTAACCCAAAAATTCCAAAACAGTTAAAACGTTTGGAAGAGTTAGCAGATAATCTTTGGTATAGCTGGGATCGCGCCACACGTACTTTATTTGCGCGAATCGATCCAAGTTTATGGGAAGTGTCAGGACATAATCCTAAGGCATTTTTAAAACGCGTTGATGAATCGTCTTTATTAAAAGCGACAGAAGACCGTGTTTTCATGGCTTCTTACAAAAGTATTTTATCGATTTATGATTCTTATCTGGATAAATCCTCATCGAAGAAAGATGCGCGTGAGCTGAAGCAAAATGATCAAATCGCCTATTTTTGTTTCGAATTTGGTTTTCATGAAAGCTTACCGATCTATTCTGGTGGATTGGGAATCTTAGCGGGTGATCACTGCAAAGCGGCGAGCGATATGCGTTTGCCTTTTGTTGCGATCGGCTTGTTATATCGCCAAGGCTATTTCGCGCAAATTATTGATAGCCAAGGAAATCAACAAGTTACTTATACCGCTTCGGATTTTGAGGATTTGCCGGTTACGCCGGTGTTGCGCGAAGATGGCACAAGCGTTCAAGTTAGCATTGAACTGCCGCAACGCAATGTTATTGCAAAGATATGGCAAGTTAAAATCGGTCATGTAATTCTTTATTTGCTCGATACCGATTTACCCGAAAATTCTCCACAAGACCGCGATATCACTGAGAATTTATATGGTGGCGATAAGACCATGCGGATCGAACAAGAAATTATTCTGGGGATTGGCGGTGTGCGTGCTTTGCAAGCATTGGGTATTCAACCAACCGTGTGGCATATCAATGAAGGTCATGCGGCTTTCATGATACTCGAACGTATCCATAACCTTGTGCAACAAGGTTTGGATTTCGCAACCGCATTGGAAAGCGTTGCTGTTAACACTGTGTTTACAACGCATACTGCGGTTCCGGCTGGACACGATCATTTTCCTGTGGAAATGATGCGGACCTATTTTACGCAGTATTACCAACGCTTTAATATTTCACACGATGAATTTATGGCGTTAGGACATATTCCCGGCAGTTCAGATTTCAACATGACCGCTTTAGCCATTCACGGCTCTCGTACACACAACGGGGTGAGTAAAATACACGGTGGTGTGTCCGCCAGTATCTGCGCAGAATTATGGCCGGAAATTGAGGCTGAAGAAAATCCGATGGATTACATCACCAATGGTGTGCATGTCCCCACATTTTTGGCACAAGAATGGTCCGATTTATTTGATCGCTATCTGGGTCATGAATGGCGTACCAAATTGTGTGACATCGATTATTGGAATGGCATTGATGCGATTCCTGATCATCTATTTTGGAGCGTGCGCCAATCGTTGAAATCACAAATGTTTTATCGAATTCGTGCACAAGTCAGCGAGCAAAATTCACGAAATCGTGGTTCTGAAGCGCATCTCGATCGCCTGTTAAAATTTGTCGACCCGGTGAATCCAAATATTTTAACGATAGGTTTTGCACGGCGTTTTGCTACTTATAAACGCGCTGCGCTGCTATTTGATAACCTCGATTGGTTACGCCGAATAATTTTGGCGCAAGATAAACCCGTCTTATTGATTTTTGCCGGCAAAGCCCATCCGGCCGACGTTCCAGGCCAGGATTTAATTCGCAGAATCAGTCAAATCGCGCATTTGCCAGAATTTGAAGGTCGGTTATTGTTAGTAGAAGGATATGATTTACGTTTGGCGCGTCGCATGGTTGCAGGTGTCGATATATGGCTTAATAACCCGATCTATCCATTGGAGGCCAGCGGAACTTCTGGCATGAAAGCCGGTATTAACGGCGCAATCAATTTGAGCGTGTTAGATGGTTGGTGGGGAGAAGGCTATAACGGGAAAAATGGTTGGGCAATCAAACCCGGTTTTGAAAACATGGACCCTGTTTTGCGTGATAAAGAGGAAAGTCGCGCTTTGTATGAAATATTGCAAGATCAAGTAGTGCCGATGTATTACAGTCATGGCAAAAGCGGCTATTCACCAGAATGGGTGGCAATGGCCAAACATTCGATGAAATCAATCATGCCGCGTTTCAATGCCATTCGTATGGTGGACGAATATGTGCGCGATTTTTATGTGCCTGCCAGCAATAACAGCGCGCGCTATACGCAAAATAATTTTGCCGGTGCGAAAGATGTGGCCGCCTGGAAAGCCAAGATACGTCACGCATGGCAGGGTATTACTTTACGTCGTTTAGATGTCCCACAAGATCGCATGAATTTTGGCGAAGCGATGAATTTACAAGTAGCCGCTCGATTAAATTATCTGGACCCCAAGGATATTGTAATTGAGTTACTCATCAATCGACAATTTAAAACAACCCGATTTCAAAATTTCAAACGCCACTCCTTTCAATTCACCGGAAAACAAGAAGGCGAAGAACATCTATTTGAATTAAAGCTAACGCCTGAGCTGTGTGGCCGAAAAGAATATTTTATTCGCATCTACCCGCATCATCCATTTTTAACGCATCCATTAGAAATGGGTTTGATGAAATGGCTGTAATGCTGAGGGATGATATTTCAGCTTTTATTTGATTTTTTTGTAAGGTAATTTTAGAATCTAACGCAATTATTCTGTTCATCACTGCGGTGAACAGAATAATTGTAGATGGAAACTAGGGTTCCGGTTTGCGGTTCATTGGATTGAAACGATAAGCAAACGTCTGGTCCGAGAGTTTCCGGTCTCATCGTTTAGTGAGACTCCACGGAGGGATAAAAGCCCGGGAGGCTGTGTCATGCACCTTGATTGCATGCACTCTCGGTTAATACCCTAATGGAGCATTCACTATGTCTAAAGTAACAAACCCCAAACAATCGCCGCATAAAACTGATGTACCGCTAAACCACGCAACAACCTTGCACACGCTGGAATGCAGCATGAGTGTGTGGCACAGCTTTACCATGGGTTTTGCCGTGGTATCTCCTGTGGTCGGTTTATATGCCATTATTGGCGTGCAAACTGTCGTGACGGGAGGCGGTTGGTTTTCCGCATTGTTAATTTGTCTTTTGATGCAACTACTGGTTGCAACCGTGTACGCAGAATTGTCTTCTCAGTTCCCGATTGCGGGAGGCGCTTATAAATGGGCACGACAGCTTGGCGGAACGGTAACAGGACAATATGCAGGCGTAATTTATATCTGCTCGACTATTGCCATGTTAACCACGACAGCTTATACCGGTGGTTTTTGGTTGGCGACTTTTTTAGGGGAAAATTTACAAGGTAGCTCTGGAAGCACCTTTGTGCTTTGGGGCGTTATCTTTCTAGCGATTTGCACTGTTCTTAACATAGCGCCTGTCGGTATTTTTAAGTTTGTGATCAAGATGGGCGTATACGCCGAAGTTGTTGGGTCAGTAGGCGTTGCGCTGTTATTGTTCGTGTTTTTCCGACAACATGATTTCAATGAATTATTCCAACATCTCGGTAGCGGCACTGCACCGAGCGAGCTGGCTGCTTTTATGGCCGCATTGGCTATCGCGGGATGGGCATTTATCGGTTTCGATGCCTGTTCAACGACTGCGGAAGAAACACAGCAACCAAAGCGCATGGTGCCGCGGGCGATTTTCTTTTCATTGCTGCTGGTAGGTTCCGTGGTGATTTTTAATTCCGTATCGCTGATGCTTGCGTTTGATCACGATGCTTTGAAAAACGCCAGTAGCACTTCAGATCCCATCACGCCATTAATTGCCAATAGCATCGGCGATTGGTTTGAAAAACCTTTTTTAGCCATAGTCATGGTTGCTTTTCTAGCGTGTGGCGCATCGGTGGTGAAATACACATCGCGTATTGTTTTTTCAATGGCACGCGAAGGCAATATGCCACCGCTACTGAGCCGTCTGACCGACCATAAAGTACCTCGTAATGCAATTTTGTTCACCGTATTATTGGCTGCGGCAGGATTGGTTTTTGGGTTAAATGACGATGCCGTTGCCACCATTATTGCGTTTGGCACAGGCGGATTGTATGCCATGTTCACAATGACAACAGGCGTCGCCCTGTTTTCACGGCTGACTGGACGCTGGAATCCAGCACTAGGAGAACTCAAGCTAGGTCGATGGGGGCTGATGATCAATATACTCGCATTGATGTGGTCGCTGTTTGAGCTCATCAACATTGCCTGGCCACGTTCTTATGCAGTTTCAGTAAATGCGCCTTGGTGGCAATTGTGGGCTACCCCTTTGGTTTTGGGCAGTATTCTGGTCGTCACCACACTGTACCTCATTGGCAAACGATATATCAAACACACCATAACACACTCAAACCGTTCGATTGAATGACATAAGAAATTATTATGAATCAACAAAACACACTACTCTGGCAACAATTGATACCCGGCGGATGCCATTGGTCAGGCGTTATTCGTCGTGGCACCACGTTACGATTAATCGACATAACCGGTGGCGCTAACGTTTCAGTACTGTTCTATAACCAAGAAGAAAAACTTGAACGTTATAACATGGCCGATACGCTTAAATCGCAACATACTTTTCGTCTCACGCAAGGGCACGCTTGTCATTCGGACATGGGACGGATTTTTTGCTGCATTACTGCGGATACCGCAGGTTGGCACGACACGGTATGTGGCGTAAGCGATGCACACTTGATTCAACAAAAATATGGCGTTGCACGCTACCAGGAACATCGCAACAACATGTTTCGCAGCGGAATGGATGGCTTATTGATCGAACTAGCCAAGTGGGGCATGGACATGCGCGATGTCGTTTCGAGCATTAATTTTTTCAGCAAAGTAACGGCAGATGCCATAGGTCATATGACTTTTGATACCACGCATGGCAAAGCGGGTGCTTACGTCGATTTGAGTTTTGTCATGAACACCCTGATGGTATTAACGACCGCCCCGCATCCGTTAGATCCTAAAGCATCTTACTCACCCGGCGGTATCAACCTGGAATTATCAGAAACGTTGCCTGAAGCCGATGCCCAGTGTGTAAAAATTGCCGAAAACACACGAGCCATGCTGAATACACAGCATTTTTATTGTGGAGATCATCATGCGTGAAAGTGAATATCAACCGGCTGACGCCATAATCGATGAAATTTGTGCTGCGGGGGAACCTTGGACGCAGATCATCAAGCAAGGACAGGTTTTTCGAATTGTCGATTTAGAAGGCAATCAGGCTGTCGATACACTCTTTTACAATGCCCATTATGCTATTGAACGCTATAGCACGACACAAACGATTTGTGCGCAAAATAATTTGTATTTAACCAATGGCAGCAAACTCTATTCAAATTTTGGCAATGTCATGTTAACAATCACTGCCGATACTTGTGGACGACACGACACACTGGGTGGTGCTTGTGCGGCTGAAAGCAACACGGTGCGCTACGCGTTGGAGAAATTTCCGATGCACAGTTGTCGCGACAATTTTCTGTATGCTTTGACGCATGATACCGCCTGTGAAGAATTGAACATGACCAAACGCGATATTCCGAGCAATATCAATTTCTTCATGAATGTACCTGTAACGGAAAGCGGCGAATTGGAATTTGTCGACGGTATTTCAGCACCGGGTAAATACGTCGAAATGCGCGCTGAAATGGATGTGTTGGTACTGATTTCCAATTGCCCGCAACTGAATAATCCGTGCAACGCCTATAACCCTACTCCGATTCGTTTGTTAGTGTGGAACGGAAACAATCCGTAAATCGCCGAACAGACTAGAAAGATCAAAGTATGTTTGAAAAAATTTTGATCGCAAACCGTGGCGCGATTGCCTGTCGTATCATTCGCACGCTGCGCCGTATGCACATCCAAAGTGTAGCAATCTACACGGAAGCAGATGCGCTATCGCAGCACGGCGCTGCTGCCGATGAAGCCTATTGCATCGGTGATGGCGTGGCATCTGAAAGCTATCTACGGATTGATAAAGTTTTAGCAATCGCCAAACAAAGTGGCGCTCAAGCGATTCATCCAGGTTATGGTTTTCTCAGTGAAAATGCAGCTTTTGCAGAAGCATGCGCAAGGCAGGGCATTTGTTTTATTGGCCCCACACCAGAACAAATGCGTACATTTGGATTGAAGCACACGGCACGAGCCTTGGCGTTGCAAAACCAAGTACCTTTGCTACCTGGCTCGGATTTGTTGGATAGTATCGAAGCAGCGTGCCAGCAAGCCGATGACATTGGCTATCCCGTTATGCTCAAAAGTACCGCAGGCGGTGGCGGCATTGGTATGCGGTTGTGCTGGAATCAGTCGGATCTTGTCAATGCTTATGACGCCGTGAAAACACTGGCGCAAAATAATTTCAAAGATGCCGGATTGTTCGTCGAAAAATACGTCGCACAGGCCCGTCACATCGAAGTACAGATTTTTGGCGACGGAAAAGGCGCAGTGATTGCATTGGGGGAACGCGATTGCTCGATGCAACGGCGCAATCAAAAAGTGATCGAAGAAACACCCGCACCCAATCTTACGCAAAGCATGCGTCAAGCACTATTAGATACGGCGGTGCGCCTGGGCAAAGCCGTGAACTATCAGTCCGCGGGTACCGTTGAGTACATTTTCGATGATGTGCACCAGCAATTTTATTTTCTCGAAGTCAATACGCGCTTGCAGGTCGAACATGGCATCACTGAACAAGTCACTGGCATCGATTTAGTCGAATGGATGATACGACAAGCATCGGGAGATCTGCCTGCACTCGATTCGTTTCCCATTCAACCCAAAGGGTGTGCAATTCAAGCGCGTGTATACGCGGAAAATCCGACTAAAGCGTTTCAGCCTTCAAGCGGAATACTAACCGAAGTCATTTTTTCTAGTGCCGCACGGATAGAAACCTGGGTCGAACCTGGCGTCGAAGTTTCTGCATTTTATGATCCGATGTTAGCAAAAGTTATTGTAAATGTGGCAGATCGGCCAACCGCTATTGCAAAACTCTGCGCTGTATTGGAAGAAACCTCGCTACAAGGTATCGAAACCAACTTGGATTATTTGCAGCAAATATTACGCAGCGATGCTTTCCAAGGATGCAGGTATTCAACGCAATATCTAAACGGATTTCGTTACCATGCGCATACCATTGATGTTTTACAACCCGGCGTGCAGACGACGATTCAGGATTATCCTGGCCGCATTGGCTATTGGAATGTCGGTGTACCGCCTTCCGGTCCGATGGATCATTTGGCATTCCGTTTTGCCAACCGCTTGGTCAATAATCCAGAAAATTGCGCTGGCTTGGAAATGACACTGGCTGGCCCGACACTGCGCTTTAACTGCGACAGTATCATTGCCATCTGTGGTGCGGCAATGGAAGTTTTTGCCAATGATATACCGTTGGCGCAATGGCAATCGCATAGCATCAAGGCAGGATCAGAATTACGCTTTGGCAAAGTAGTTGAAGCAGGTAATCGAGCTTATCTTGCGGTACAAGGTGGTTTTCAGGTGCCCGACTATCTGAACAGTAAAGCCACATTTATATTGGGTCAATTTGGTGGGCATGCGGGACGGGTACTTCACGTTGGCGATGTATTGCACATCAAACCGATAGAATCGTTGCAGTCATTTATTACCCAGGCTGTTGCGGAACAGTCCATGCCACGTTACGGTAATACTTGGGATATCCACGTGTTGTATGGTCCACATGGTGCGCCGGATTTTTTCACTGAAAACGATATCGAGCAATTTTTTGCCACCGAATGGAAGGTCCATCACAATTCTAGTCGCACCGGTGTTCGATTGATGGGGCCGAGGCCACAATGGGCAAGGATAGATGGCGGTGAAGCGGGGTTGCACCCCTCGAATATTCATGACAATGCCTATGCCGTTGGGGCGATAGATTTCACCGGTGATATGCCGATCATTTTAGGACCCGATGGTCCGAGTTTAGGGGGATTTGTTTGCCCAGCTGTCGTGGTTCACGCAGAATTATGGAAAATCGGGCAACTCAGACCTGGCGACCGCATCCGCTTTCATCCCATGACTCAAGAACAAGCGCTGACGCTGGAAAACCTTCAACAGAAGTGGATTGATTCGTTACAACCGATTTCGGAGTCTTCGCTTTCTGCCACTATACAAAATAGGGGCGTACCTATTTTGCAGATACTTCCGACAAACGATACGGACATTCAGGTAGTTTACCGCCCATCGGGTGATCGTTATGTGTTGATCGAATATGGCGATGCGGTACTGGATGTTAATTTGCGTTTCCGTATCCATGCTTTGATGCAGGCATTACAACAGGCTATTGAACAAAAACAGTTAACAGGAATCATTGATATCACACCAGGCATTCGTTCGCTACAAATTCACTTTGATCCCTATACGCTGCCCCGAAAAAAATTACTCGATTTCCTTATCTTTACCGAAAAACGATTGCCCGCCATTGATACGATGGAAGTGTCGTCACGCATTGTGCATTTGCCGCTAAGCTGGGATGACAGCGCAACACGCTTAGCAATCGAAAAATACATGCAATCGGTACGAGCTGACGCGCCTTGGTGTCCAAGTAATATCGAGTTTATTCGCCGCATGAATGGATTGGACAGTATCGAGGACGTCAAAGAAATCGTTTATCAAGCAAGTTATTTGGTGATGGGGTTGGGGGATGTCTATCTCGGTGCCCCCGTTGCAACACCACTCGATCCGCGCCACCGTTTGGTAACCACCAAATATAATCCTGCGCGCACGTGGACACCGGAAAATGCTGTCGGCATTGGTGGCGCCTACTTATGTATTTATGGTATGGAAGGTCCTGGCGGCTATCAATTTGTTGGACGCACGGTACCGATGTGGAATCGCTATCGTGAAACAACGCATTTTAAAAAAGATAAGCCGTGGTTGCTGCGTTTCTTCGATCAAATTCGCTTTTATCCAGTCACTGAAAATGAATTGCGAACATTACGCAAAGACTTGCTTACCGGACGTTTTCAATTGAACATTCAAGAATCAAGCCTCAATCTGAAACGCTATCACGAATTTTTACAACAAAACGAATCGTCTATCGCTGCATTCAAAACCAAGCAGCAAGCTGCGTTTGAAGCCGAACGTAAACGTTGGGAAGTATCTGGGCAATCAACTGACATTCAAGAAGATAGCATTGATTCAATCACAACTGAAACCGAATGCAATCTTCCTGAAAACGCTCAAGCAATTTGCACTTATGTGACTGGTGTCATGTGGAAATTCTTGGTGCAAGAAGGCAACACCATCAACAAAGGACAAACCGTCGCTATCGTCGAATCCATGAAAATGGAATTTACAATTGAAGCGCCAGCAAATGGTCGGATCCATCAAATTCTTTCGCAAGAAGGTAGCTTCGTATCGGCTGGCCAAGCGATTTTATCGTACACTAATTAAATAAATTTGGGTTAGCAACAAGCAAGTTGCTAATAATGCGTAACTTGGCACACGCTGTATTTTGTCATAGTGCATTCTTAACAGATCACAAGGTGAACTGACCATGCAATTCATCACTGACGGACCTGATATTCCCGATGCGCTCTTGCAGGCACATGAGGAAGATCGCGTGGTGTTTTTCTGTGGAGCAGGCATTTCCTATCCTGCAGGGCTGAAGGGCTTTGATTGGCTGGTTGACGAAATTTATTGTCTGTGCGGTACGAGACGAAAGAGACTGGAAGAAAAGGCATTCCAGAACAAGCAATTCGACACCACATTGAATTTGCTTGAGGATCGCTTGCCAAGCCGGCGTCCAGGATTAGCAATACGTAAATCCTTGGCCAAACAATGAAGTGTGCGGAGTAATCTCTATAGAACCTGCTGATCCAGAAATAATTAAGACTAAATCTGAACGCACCAAAATTATGTTTTTGTGTTTTTGATTCACACGTTAGGGTTATGGAACGCGAATAATTTTATTACTTTTGCAAATTATAAATAATCGTGTATTTTACGTCATCACATTTTTGTCTAACTATAAAAGATAATGAATTGATAACAAACACAAATTCTTAGAAAGAAAAATATTTGAGCTTTAGGAGCTATAGTCAAATCTGGTGTATAGAGAATCAAGCGGCATTCTGTTTTTGATCCTCTGCTTGTTTAATACCGTTAACAAATTTAACGCCATTGATTACATCTGCTAACAGATTATAACCTCTTAA
>JAJHPK010000097.1 GCA_020890945.1 Nitrosomonas sp. | reverse complement strand
AAGAGGTTATAATCTGTTAGCAGATGTAATCAATGGCGTTAAATTTGTTAACGGTATTAAACAAGCAGAGGATCAAAAACAGAATGCCGCTTGATTCTCTATACACCAGATTTGACTATAGCTCGTATTACGCTCATCTCCACCAAAATTTAAAATCAAAATTTCAGCTTTAGATTATTACTGATAGATTTCATTCTTATGAAATAACCATCCATCTGCATGAAGTTTGTTAGGGTCGTGATGTGTCCAATGGACCACACCACCTTTTTCATTCCATTCATATTCCCCGAAAAACTCAATTTGATCATTCAAAGATAATTCATCAATTCTTGGTGCTAAATCGATATTGTGAGAAATTAATAGAGTCTGACCGGATTTTAGTTCGACGACAAACCTTTGATGACGATCTACATCGAGATCATCTGCTAATAAAGAAATTACAGTTCCAGTCCCATGAACCTGTACATTACTTTGACCTTCATTAAATAACGTGCGCAACAATTCATCTCCATCAGGCTCTAATGCAGTAAAGTCGGACAGTAAACCGACCTTTAATAATCCATTTATACATAGATATCGAAGTCTTTGGTTCCAATATAAATATTGGTATCTGGATAGTATCGTGTTAAATAACCATTTAATGTGATGGTACCAAGCTCAGGCGGTTTGTTGATGTGATTATTTTTTGATAATACACTTCATCGGGTATTTGATAGCCCAGAAACGAAGAATTTTTGAATTGCTGGATGAGACTTACTGGTGATGGTGGAGCTAGCAATAAATTGAATGTGTTTTGTCGGATTAGATCTCAATCCGCGTACCCAATTCAAGAACACGATTAGCCGGTAATTTAAAGCACTCGGCCGCATTGCTGACATTTCTAGCCATCGTAGCAAATATCCACTCCTGCCATTGGGTCATACCACCGCCAGGAGTGGGTACAACAATTTCACGACTCAGAAAATAAGATGTTCTTAGTGGCTCAAACTCGAACCCATGTTGCTTACACATTTCCAACGCATCCGGCAAGTCTGTCTCATCCTTAAAGCCATATCTAACAGTAAACTGATAGCAGTTTCCTATTAGTGGTTTTATAGATATCCGTTCTTCATTAAGAACTCTGGGAGTTTCCAGGTAATCTACAGTCAAGAACACTACACATTCATGCAAGACTTGGTTATGCGCAAGGTTATGTAGTAACGCATGTGGCACACCATTCGAATTAGATGTTAGAAAAATAGATGTTCCGGAAACACGTACCGGTGGGTGTGCAAGTAGTGACTCCAAGAATGGTTCAAGAGGAATATCTTCTGAACGCAAACGTTCCAGTAAAATTTGACGTCCGCGATACCAAGTGGTCATAACAAAAAAGATACTCACGCCAATAACCAAGAGAAACCACCCACCTTGGAAGATTTTTAATATCGTTGCAGTAAAAAAAATGGCGTCAATGGTGAAGAAAAATCCTGTGACTATTATGCCCACAATCAACGGGTGTCAATCGGCGTTGAAAACTTTCCAGATATTAGCATCAATATTTTCAGCATAAATTCATATTCCATTGTTCTATATGAATAATAAATATCGTATTCGGAAATAATATTTTCAAAAACGGCAGATATTTGATGTTGATTGACAGCTTTAGCCAACAAAAATACGCGTATTATTTGGGCGCTATTGACCAAAAATACCTCATTCAAAGCTGATCTCATACCAGTGTGATTAGTATTTGGGTTAATTTGATCAACGATCGATAGAAAGAATTAGTAGCATAAATTAAGGACAATTTACCGCCGATTGCTAGGGCAATCATAACATGATGGCGAATTTGGTAAGACCGTAAATAGCTTAACCTTAACGAGACCTGGCATTTCGAGTACGTTGCAATGATCAGGAGCTATTTAGCGAATTCCATCAGGGATAGGAGCTCGTTCTCCAATAGTAATCCGAATGTATGGCTGCAATCTAAACCAATTCATCATCAACTATTGAATGCCTTGCAAATCGTAGGCGTCCATGTAAGGTCTCTGGAGGTTGACGCCGAAGGTAAGGCTGTTCAGTTTGAAGATGGCGGTCAGCCTGGAATCAGTTGTACCGAAGAACAAAGTGCAGATCCGGATGCGACTTGGCTAAAGAAAGACAAGAAGTCGCAGTTTGGCTATCGCAGTTACCTGGTGGTGAACGCACAAGACGGCTATGTGCGGGGAATTCACACCGCCCCTGCCAACCAGAGCGAAATAATGCATTTCGAAGCAGCTATCGATGGTGCGCATATCGAAGCGAATCGGGTGTATGCGGACAAGGGATTCGGAAACCAACACCAATCGGCAGTTTCTAAGAAAGCAAAAGATCAAGAGCGCAATCATGCATCGCGCGTACAAGAACAAACCGCTATCGGCACGCCAGAAGCTGGCGAATCAATTGATCAGCAAAAAACGCTATATTGTCGAACAGCGTTTCGGCACAATCAAAAGTTTAAAATGTTGCAAAAAGGGGGGAAATTTCCCTAAAAAAAGAAAAAACTTCACTTTCTACCCAAATGACGCATAACAACTGTCATTTGGATATTTTTCTCATTAAGCACAGCAAATTTACACGGTTATGCAGAGGTCTTTATCGTATTTATCGTGAGCTGGAATTAAATTTACGAATAAACCGCGTAAGCCGGTTAAAGCAGGAGAAGCCGGAACCACTAGCTGTGCTAGAACGACCCAATGACACACATGGTCGATGGATTTCATGGCTGAAACTCATCAATGTCAAGTCTTTTCAAATTTTTAATGTGCTAGATGACTTGAACAGTAATGGGTGGTTAAGTTTAAACCGATATCAACACGCTCCTTTTTTGCCGCAAACTTCACGGATTTAGATTGAGTAAGATTAGCACTTATCCGACTTCCCGAATTTGTGAGAACACCTCTCTGGCGTATTAACTAAAATGGAATGCTTAGTTTTCGCTATAAATTTCCTACACACTAACTACACGCATCCCATAAACAAAAAAGCACTTAGAATTTTTGGCTAAGTGCTAAGTAATTACTTTACTTGGTTGCGGGGGCAGGATTTGAACCTACGACCTTCGGGTTATGAGCCCGACGAGCTGCCAGACTGCTCCACCCCGCGTCTGAATTCAGGATTGTATCATAACTTAGCAAGCAGCCGTGTAGTTTTGATCGATTTAAAAACAAAACACTTCCTGCTTAATCTCCCTAGTCAGATGAGCTACCAACAAGAGATCTCTGCATAACTGGCTTTATCTAATGCGTGAGCTCTGTAAGCATTTGATTTAGTTATGATAGAAATGAACAGAAAACCTCAAAAAAACAGTTATGCAGAGATCTCAACAAAATAGTGCCAAGTAAAAACACTTGTAACAGATAAGATAAAGAGAGGTCTTTACAAAATCACACGTGATTATTATTCCAATGTAATTCTGAGTCTATTTGTAAGCTTTTGAGGATATTTTTCCGCAACGAATCGGTACCCCCTTAACTGGTTATTTCCGTTGAATGAGACGTACTACTTCCCATGATTGCACTGTAATCGTCTTAGTGTCAGTGGACTATTTTTCGTTGCTTTATCTTGAGAGTCGTCTTTATAGCACTTGCTTTCAAAGCATAATGATGCCGTTGGCTAATAATAGCTTTGTGAGTATGAGGCAAGTGCCAAATTAATAAGCCTCACCAAGCAGATCAAACAGTGGCTTGGTGTAATGGCAATTGACAGGAATAGTTTTAACCGCTAACAACAAACCATTGCATCAACTACCGCATACTGCTTATAACCAAATACTGAGAGGCTTTTGCAAAAGCCCATAGTGTCATTTATAACCCATTTTTTTATTGAACTGAAATTTTGTAAAATAAAGTTTTGCAGAGACCTTACTGAGTTACTACCTTTTTTAACTCAGCGTGCTTCAATATTTTGCTCGGTTGTGTTACTTCAATGACTCACATCGCTGACCGAGCATCCGCTTCATCATCGCGCTCTTCCGGATCAATGATCACTTCGTAAGTTGGTTTGATTTTAGGTTTGCGCGGACTTCGCGTAATGCTTGCATCAACGTGGCAATCGTTCTTAACCGTAATGTTGTAAGTCTGAATTTGCCATTTGATCTGCGCAATAACCTATCCCTTTCTTGTTTTGCTGCTAGCCACGTTCTAAAATCGCGATAGCACAGAATAATTCGACCATCATTTCCCAGTGGTAAACCCAGAAAACGCATCACATGCAGATTCGAATTAGTCATATCTTCTACCGATTCATCACTTAAGCTACTGTTCCAGATTTGCACTAGCAGTATCTTAGACAACAGCGATCAAAAATACGTCGGAGAACCCCGACGCCATGCAGCATTCGATCGAGGCATAATGCATTGCAATGACTTTCTCTATCGACTTCCAGTCTATTAACTGATCCATCTGCTTCGATAAATTACCTTTTCAGGTACGTTAAGTGACATCAAATTCAGGAAAATCCACGTTTATCACTTCAATGATATTGTTTTAAAGAACTATTATAGCAACCACCTGAGCAATCAGAATATTGCAGTCGTGCAAAAGTCTCGTACTGTATTCTCCTGAATACTGTAAACAACGCCAGGAATTCTTACAAAGAAAAATAGCATCCATTTCATCACACCGTTTCTCACAGAAGCATTTTTAAAATCAGTCCCGTGATTGCACACACTGTGATGACTTCGATGACATTGCGTTTAAAGTAAAATAGCGCGATCGCTGCCACCAAGGCAATCAAAGCGGATATCCAATCGAATGTGCCTGCAAAGCCATTCGGCCATAGGACATAATAACCAAAGAACATGGCCAGATTCAGAATAACTCCGACAACTGCTGCTGAGATTGCAGTCAAAGGCGCGGTAAATTTTAAGTTACCGTGGGTGGATTCCACCAACGGGCCGCCTGCGAGAATAAAAATGAAAGATGGTAAGAAAGTAAACCAAACCACCAGCGTCGCTGCTACGGCTCCGGCCAGAAATAACATGTCCGGCCCAAATAGTTCCTTGGTATAACCGCCAATGAAACCAACGAAAGCTACTACCATGATCAATGGTCCTGGAGTGGCTTCACCAAGCGCTAAACCGTCAATCATCTGTGTTGGCGTGAGCCATTGGTAAAATTCAACCGCACCTTGATATATGTATGGCAGTACCGCATAGGCGCCTCCAAAAGTCAGTAAAGCGGCTTTGGTGAAAAACCACCCCATCTGTGTCGATGTGTGCTCCCATCCATAATTGGTTGTGAGCAGCGTCATTGGTAGCAACCATAATAACCCGCCGACCACAGCTATCTTAGCCAACCGTGACCAAAGAAAGCGTGCATGTTCTGGCGTTGGAGTATGGTCATCGATCAACGCCGCGCCATAAGATTTACTTGCTTGCCCATGTGCGCCACCGACCTTGAAATGGTTTGGGGAAATATGACCACCGATATAACCGATCAATGCCGCGCAGGCTACAATAACTGGGAAGGGAACGCTGAGTGCAAAGATTGCAACGAATGAAGCTGTTGCTATTGCCCAGAGCAGATTGTTTTTTAGAGTGCGCGAACCAAGCCGATAGGTGGCTTGCGTCACAATAGCGACTACTGCGGGCTTGATGCCATAAAATAAGCCGGCGACCATTGAAACATCACCAAAAGCAATATAAATCCATGAAAGTGCGATCAAAATAAATAAAGAAGGCAATACAAACAAGGCCCCGGCAATAATTCCACCCCATGTGCGGTGCAACAACCAACCGATATATATTGCAAGCTGCTGGGCTTCTGGACCTGGCAGCATCATGCAGTAGTTGAGCGCGTGCAGAAAACGCCGCTCCGAAATCCAGCGCATACGCTCAACTAAGTCTTGATGCATGATGGCAATTTGCCCGGCTGGTCCGCCAAAACTAATGAAGCCAAGTTTCAGCCAATACCAAAAGGCCTGAGATAAGGTAACTTGCTCTGGGGGTTGTGTGTTATCTGAAACTGGTTGTTTCGGTGCGTCCATGACTCCTCCTTGGAATTATCCAATTGTAGAGCAGTTCTTGGACGAATAATCGTCTTAAAGCAGGGGGAGGCTGCTTTATCCCCCTAATTTCTCTATTGTCCACCCATCAGCAATAGAAATCAATGAGCATAAACGTTAAAAGTTATCAATTTTTGTTGTGTTAAGCTCGTGAGAATTTATCGTTATTTCCATCACACATCATCACTTGACTCCTGCCTAGCAGATCTTGCTTTATTAATGGCGAGGAATCATAACGACAAAGACGCAATCTGGGAATGCGGCATATTGTCGCAGCACTCTGTGCAATGATTTATTGGCTGTAAGCTAGCAGGCGCAATGAAAAGCCGAAAGATTGCGCGCCTCTTTAAAAAGAGGCTTATAAGAATTCAAGCTAATTGATTATTTTTTGCTCGCTCGTACACTTCAAAATCTTGGCGAATATTTTCACGTAATGCCGTCATCAGTGGCGCAGGAATCTCCTTTGACATATCTTTCTCAACCACACGATGCTCAACTTTAAGCCTATTCATCAATTTTCTCGTGATAGAAGAAATCAGCTCAATAGAGTTATTCTGGTGAATCGATTTGGGTGAAACGTTTTCGCTGCCAAGAATTAATTTTTTACCAACTTTGGCGCTCATGTAATCAACAAAAACATTAACTTGGTTATAACAAAATACTTTCTCTACACCATTTTCACCTGTTTCATTTCTTAACATATCGTACTGACAACCGACATCGGCAAAAGCAGGTTTGTTTTCTGATACGTAAGCTTCAATAAATTCTAAAAAACTGACACCATGCGTGGAATTATTATGTGCAGGATGGTTTGGATTTCTTAGTTCTGCTCGTGCCCGGAACCGATACCAGCTATACAACCAGGAGACTGGTTCACGAATTAAACTAACGGTTTCTAACGCATCTTTACCGGTTTTTTCGACAATAAACGGCTTAATGGATCTTTCATATTCTCGCAAACTGGTGTGTCTCAACGGTGGCGTTCCGACAATGACGATGTCACTATGTGGTAATAGCATCGTTTCGCTAGAGGTTGAGGCACACTTAGGCATGCACAAAAAAACAAAATTATGTTTTACGCTAATTAGCATATTTTTCCCATTAATAAAATCATGAAAAAACAATAAACGACTCGATATCATTACCACATTATAACGAATCCATATTTTAAGCTCTCAGATGAAGAATTTTTGGCACGAAAAAACCTATAAATCATTGCTAGTTCACGACACTGACTGCACTTTGTTTAACAAAATCATCAATTCATCCTCATTCAAAATTGCAACGCCCAGACTCACCGCCTTATCATGTTTACTCCCAGGATCTGAGCCGACGATCACATAATCAGTTTTTTTCGAAACGCTATTGCTGACTTTTGCACCCAACGTTTCTATTTTTTCTTTAGCTTGCTCACGACTCATCGTAGCTAGAGTACCCGTCAGCACAAATGTCTTGCCACTCAATGGCAATATACTATCTGCGTGCAGCAGTTTCCCCTCATGCTCCGCCCAATGAACCCCGCTGGCTCGCAATTGTTCGATGACTTCTCGGTTATGCGATTCAGCAAAAAAATTAATAATACTCTGAGCAACCACAGGACCAATATCGGGAATCTGTTGCAAATGTATTTCGTCAATAGCAATCAAACGATCAAGATTTCCAAGATACTTGGCTAAATCTTTTGCAGTCGTTTCCCCAACATTGCGAATGCCTAATGCATAAATAAAACGTGCCAGAGTCGTTTGTTTACTTTTCTCGATCGCTTGCAAAATATTGCCAGCTGATTTTTGCGCCATCCGCTCCAAATTCACTAGCGCCGCTAAGCCTAATCGATATAAATCAGCCGGAGTGCGCACGATGGCCTGATCGACCATTTGATCAACGAGCTTTTCTCCGAGTCCTTCGATATTCATCGCACGACGCGATGAAAAATGCAAAATTGCTTGTTTACGTTGCGCAAGACAAAATAATCCACCAGTACAACGGAAAACTGCCTCATCGATAAGCCGCACAACGTGCGAATGGCAAATCGGACAATGCGGTGGCATTTGAAAAATGAGAGCATTTTGCGGCCGCTTTTCCATTATTACCGAAGCCACTTCTGGAATCACATCGCCAGCACGCCTTACCACCACCGTATCACCGACCCGCACGTCTTTGCGGATTATCTCATCAAGATTATGCAAAGTGGCGTTGGTCAACGTCACTCCTCCTACAAACACGGGTTGTAAGCGGGCGACAGGCGTTAATGCGCCAGTTCTACCGACTTGTACTGAAATATCGAGTACCTGTGTCAATGCCTCTTGTGCAGGAAATTTATGGGCAATGGCAAAACGAGGAGCACGCGAAACAAAACCTAACTGTTCTTGATCACGTAACGCATTGACTTTATATACCACGCCATCGATATCGTAGGGCAAATTTTCGCGTTGCTGGCCAATTGATTGATAATAGGATAGCAATCCTTTCATTCCAGCAACAACTTTTACTTCCTGAGCCACTGGAAAACCAAGTGATAGCAAATAATTCAAGACACTATGCTGCGTGCTCGTCGGTAATGCGGTATCGACACACTCGCCCACGCCGTAAGCGAAAAACGTTAATTGGCGAGATGCGGTAATTTTCGAATCCAATTGCCGCAATGAGCCGGCAGCCGCATTACGCGGATTAGCAAATATTTTCTCCCCTTTACGAGCCTGACGTTCATTGAGTGCCAAAAAATCCGCTTTCAACATCAGCACCTCACCTCGTACTTCCAGCAACGGTGGATAATTTTTCTGCGGCAAAACGATAGGAATAGTTCGAATCGTCTTTAGATTTAATGTGATATCTTCACCAACCTCGCCATCGCCGCGCGTAGCACCAGTTCTTAAAATACCATTTTCATAACGCAAACTGACCGCAATACCGTCAAACTTGGGCTCCGCCACATACTCGATGGAATCTTTCAGCAATGCCTCTTTTACACGTCGATCAAAAGCCTCCACGTCGCTATCTGAAAAAGCATTATTCAATGAAAGCATCGCTATCGCATGCTTGATTTGCGTAAATTCTTTTAAAGGCGTTGCGCCTACACGTTGCGTCGGTGAATCTTCAGTTAGGAATTGTGGATAAGCCCGCTCAAGATGCTGCAGTGAGACAAATAGCTTGTCATACTCTGCATCAGGTATGAGTGGTGCATCAAGCGTATAATATTGATAGTTGTGACGCTCGATCTCAGCGCGTAAATTTTGTATTTGCTGTTTTATGCTGTCAATCTCTGCGCACATCATTCATTTTTCTAGCTATTCAATTAATAACTTTGGTTAACGCGACGAAACCAACGTTTAAAAAACTTGATACATACAAACCGATTAATGCCAATATTGGGTATGATATAACATCGTATGTAGAGAAACTTTGCTTTTATGGTTGATAACAAACTTAGAATCCGAATCCAAATAAAACAGACACCATCCTCATCACCAGATGAATTCAATCAAGAAAATGATGTGCTAACTTCCTCAGAAACGGATTCCGAACAATACTCGCTTGATTGGAAAAAAATCTCGATTGCGCTCTTGTTGCTTTTTTCTGTTTTAGGATTCATTACTTATGCTCTCCTAGCTCGTGATACCGTTGAACAAGAAACGGAAAAAATAACTGAACCGTCTACTGCTGCTAGTACTGAATCAACAGAAAATCAGTCTGAAACTAGCGAAACAAAAACCGAATTAAGCAACGTTTCTTCTGCTGTATCTATTGATACACCAAAAAACATCATTGACGATACCTCAAAAACATCGTCGAAAACCGATGCGACTCAAATACCTATTAGGAATAAACCGGTTTCCTCTGCAACTTTAAACAAACCCGTTATTATTCCTGCGAGAAAACCCCAGCAACAGCATCAAACTCTATCAACAACAACTGAACAAGTGAATCAAACATATGTCGCCAGAGCACTTTTAACCCTCACTATTAAAGGTAGAGAACCTAAAGACTCGATTGATTCTGTCACACTGAATAACAAAGAAGTAGAAACGATTTACTTTTACTTGCATTTAATAAATCTGCAAGGTAAAGCGATTACCATCATTTGGTATCACAACGACAAACAAGATTCTAAACTCACCATGCAAGTACATAGTAAAAACTGGCGAACTTATGCCAGCAAACTGTTAAATAAAGAACGCCTAGGTTCCTGGCGCGTTGAGTTGCAAGATGAATCTGGCAACATTTTGGCAGTTAAAAAATTTACGGTCGTACAATCATGATGTTTTTCTGACGGACGCAAGGGTTATGGTATGAAATTTTGTAGTAGCTGCAGCGCGACAGTCGCATTGCGTATTCCAGAAGGAGACTCTCTCCCTCGTTATGTATGCACTGTTTGCAAAGAAATTCATTACCAAAACCCCAAAGTGGTTGTCGGTTGCATTCCTGAATGGGAAGATAAAGTATTATTGTGCCGTCGCGCGATAGAACCACGCTTAGGCTGGTGGACTCTCCCTGCCGGTTTTATGGAAAATAACGAAACATTGGAACAAGCCGCAGCGAGAGAAACCCTTGAAGAAGCCAATGCTCGTGTTGAAATTGGCGATTTATACGCGGTATACAGCTTACCTTATATCAGTCAGGTTTATTTTTTGTTCCGCGGTAAATTATTAGATTTAGATTTTAAGCCTGGCATTGAAAGCTTAGATGTAAAATTACTTGCTGAACCCGAAATTCCCTGGCAAGAAATGGCATTTCGGGTTATACATGACCCACTGAAACGTTATTTCGATGAACGCACTGAAGGATCATTACATTTTCATATGGGAACCATTGATAAGCCTAGAACAATAAAGGAATAAATGTATTTCGTGTTATCGATTCATTGGGTTACACACGACAATTTTTTTAGTTTTAGATCGAAACCGGTCAAGTTATACTATAGGATTTTCAAGAACGTTTATGAAGCATTTATTTTTAGCACTGTTGTTTCATTTTGCAATTTCTACTGCCTTTGCCCAACAGCAAAATATAACCATCGCAGCAAAGTCTTATTTGCTATCCGATTTTCAAAGTGGACAAGTATTGGCTGCTGAGAATGAGCATGAGCGTATTGAACCCGCATCTCTTACTAAATTGATGACCGCATATGTGGTTTTTACGGCGCTAAAACAAAACCGTATTACTCTTGAGCAAGTGGTGCCAGTCTCGGATACAGCGTGGCGTATGATCGGTTCGAGAATGTTTATAGAACCTAAAAAACAAGTCAATGTAGGTGAATTGATTCAAGGCATGATCGTACAATCCGGCAATGATGCGTGTATTGCTTTAGCAGAAGTTGTAGCAGGTTCAGAAGCCAATTTTGCTGACATCATGAATAAAGAAGCAAAACGCTTAGGTATGAAGAATACCCACTTCACGAATACCACCGGCTTACCTGATCCCAACCATTACACCACCGCGTTTGATTTAAGTTTATTAGCGAGTGCGATTATCAAGCAATTCCCTGAATTTTATCCGTATTATTCACAAAAAGAATACACCTATAATGGCATCACGCAACCTAATCGAAATCGGTTACTGTGGCTTGATCCTCATGTCGATGGCATGAAAACCGGATGGACCAAAAATGCAGGCTACTGTTTGATTACTTCTGCTTCTCGAGATAAAAGACGCTTAATATCAGTCGTTATTGGCGCCAAGTCAGACCATGCCCGCAGCGCTGAAAGTCAACGATTGTTGAACTTTGGTTTCCAATCTTATGAGACATTGCATTTATATAAGAAAAATGACACCTTAACTAAAATTACTTTATGGAAAGGTGCGCAAAACGAATTGAAGGCAGGCGTAAACCGTGATGTCTACTTTACTCTTCCGAAAGGTCAATCCGAAAAACTCAAAGCTTCATTAGAATTTAAACAACCTTTAATCGCACCTATTCAACTGGGTCAAGAAATAGGAACTATTAAATTCACTATTGATGATAAAGTTGTCGAAACTTATCCATTGGTAGCCCTGGAAGAAATAGAAACTGCCGGCATTTTTGGCCGCACATTGGACAGCATCAAACTGCTCCTTAACTAATACGATCCGCCAACTATTTTTATAGGTTGTTGATATGATTTATTTAAACGGTAAATTCATGCCGATTCAAGAAGCTTTTGTGCCGGTATTAGATCGTGGATTCATTTTTGGCGATGGCGTTTATGAAGTCATACCCGCTTATTCGCGTAAACTTTTCCGTCTGAATGAACATCTGAATCGTTTACAGTATAGTTTGGATGGCATCCGACTCAAAAATCCTCACACTAATGAAGAATGGCAGTCTTTACTAGAACAAATCATTGATCAAAACGAAAGCGAAGATCAGTATATTTATTTACACATCACCCGTGGCGTTGCCAAACGCGATCATGCATTTCCCATCGGAGTTGCGCCAACCATTTTTATCATGAGTAATCCGTTACTGCCTCCCCCAGCAGCTTTGCTGGAAACTGGCGTTTCGGCGATAACGGCAGTGGATAATCGTTGGGTCCGTTGTGACGTTAAAGCGATTTCGTTGTTACCCAATGTACTACTTCGTCAATTGGCCGTAGATGCTCATGCTGTTGAAACTATTTTGATTCGTGATGGATTTTTGACTGAAGGTGCTGCAAGTAATATTTTCGTCGTAAAAAATAATGTATTACTAGCCCCGCCGAAAAGTAATTTGATGCTGCCAGGGATAACTTATGACGTGGTGTTGGAATTGGCTGATCATCATAAAATTCCACATGAAGTCCGGCAAATTTCCGAGAAGGAACTACAAAATGCCGATGAAATTTTACTGACTTCTTCGACCAAAGAAGTGCTTCCAATCACAACACTAAATGAAAAATCAATCAATAATGGTAAACCCGGTGTAATGTTTAATCGGTTATACGCGTTTTATCAAGAGTTTAAAAAAACGCGTATGCGTAACCCGATTTAATTAACTCTAAATGATGAGTAAATAATCAATATTGTTGTTGAAGCATCGTTTCCACTATTATTTTTTGTGAATGGAAGAAGTCTCTTTAATTGAATATCCCTGTGATTTTCCTATTAAAATCATGGGTAAGGCACGTGACGATTTTGTTCAAATAGCCGCTGATATTGTGAAACATCACGCCCTTGATTTTGATGAAACCACCATGTTGACGGTAAAACCTAGCAAAAATGGTACTTATTTGAGCATTACCTGCACTATTCGTGCTACCTCGCGCGCGCAACTGGATGCCCTATATCAGGCGCTATCGGATCACCCGATGGTTTCCATCGTGTTATAACGAGCACAAAGATGTTGTGCACATATCTTCCGCTATGGCAAATACTCGTTTTTTAATCAAATCATTAGGATTAGTGGAATATTCTACAACTTGGCAAGCGATGAAAGAATTTACTGATACTAGAAATGATCAAACCGATGATGAAATTTGGTTAGTGCAACATTTTCCAGTATTTACGCAGGGTGTTGCGGGAAAACCTGAACACGTTTTAAATCCTAATGGCATCCCTATTGTCAAAACTGACCGTGGCGGTCAGGTAACCTATCATGGCCCAGGACAGATTATTGCTTATTTGTTATTGGATATTCGACGCTTGCGACTCGGTGTGCGTGAATTAATTCGGTGTATGGAAAACTCGGTTATTGATCTATTAAAAGAATATCGCATTGATGCGGCAGGACGTATTGAAGCTCCTGGTGTATACGTGGATCAAGCTAAGATCGCTTCCGTCGGGCTCAAGATAAGGAAAAATTTTTGTTATCATGGCATTGCATTCAATGTTGATATGAATTTAAAACCTTTCACCTATATCAATCCTTGTGGCTATCCGGGATTACAAGTAACTCAAACCAAAAATTTAGGAATTTCCGATAGTTTGGATACTTTGAGCATAAAACTTGTCCATCATTTACAAGAAAAAATTCTCCATAGGAATCATTAATACCATCATGACGATCGACAACCGACAGAAAGGAATAGACAAAACAGCGCGTAATCCTGTCAAAATCACACCACAAAATCGCGATACTTTACTACGCAAACCTTCATGGATTCGTGTGCGTGCTTCAAACAGTCAGAATTTTTATGAAGTTAAACGACTATTGCGTGAACATCAACTACACACAGTATGCGAAGAAGCCTCATGTCCTAATATCGGTGAGTGTTTTGGCAAAGGCACAGCAACCTTCATGATCTTAGGAGATTTATGCACGCGACGTTGTCCGTTTTGCGATGTCGCACATGGCAGACCCAAACCACCCGACAGCGATGAACCTCTGCATCTGGCAAAATCGATTGCAGCGATGCGATTAAACTATGTGGTCATTACCAGTGTTGACCGTGACGATTTACGTGATGGCGGCGCACAACACTTTGCCGACTGTATTCGAGAAATTCGACGCCATTCCCCGAATACCAAAATCGAAATCTTAGTCCCGGATTTTAGAGGTCGATTAGAAGTTGCATTGGAAAAGCTGATTGCTACCCCGCCTGACGTGCTAAATCATAATCTTGAAACAGTTCCAAGATTATATAAGCAATGCCGCCCAGGCGCTGATTACAAACATTCCTTGAAATTACTCAACGATTTTAAATCTTTCATGCCACATATTCCTACTAAATCAGGATTAATGCTTGGATTGGGAGAAACGGATGAAGAAATTATGGCGGTATTACGCGATCTGCGCGAACATCAAGTCGAAATGCTAACGATAGGCCAATACTTACAACCCAGCATTGGTCATCATCCTGTTATGCGCTATGTTTCACCGGAAGACTTTAAAGTTTTTGAGCAAACTGCATTAGAGTTGGGATTTAGTCACGCCGCGTGTGGACCGATGGTACGTTCGAGTTACCATGCCGATCAGCAAGCGCATGATTCTGGATTATTAGCTGAAATCAAAAAACTAGGGATTATTGATACCGCAACCAATTAACCATCGATAATTTCATAATCATGCGTAATATTAACTGTTTGTTTGAGCATGATTGAAGCTGAACAGTATTTTTCCGCAGAAAGATCGATGGCGCGTTCAACTTGTTGGGTTTTAATATTGTGACCGGTAATGATGAAATGCAAATGAATATCGGTAAAAACTTTAGGATCGCTGCTTGCACGTTGCGCTTCAATTTCCACGACACAATCGGTAATATCCTGGCGCGCTTTTTTTAGAATCAGAACAACATCAAAAGAGGAGCATCCACCTAGTCCCATCAACAGCAGTTCCATAGGACGAGGTCCCAGATTTTGTCCGCCTGCTTCGGGTGCGCCATCCATTAATACTGCGTGCCCGCTCCCTGATTCAGCCAAGAAGCTAACATTACCTTTCCAGCTAATACGTGTTTTCATCGTTTATCAATTAATTATGAACAACTATGTTGCAAACAAAGAAAAAGCCGACGCAAAATAATCGCGTCGGCTCTTTTTAAAAACAACCCAAGTAGAGGCTTATTTCAGTGTCAGGATAAAATCAGCCAGGACTTTAGCGTTGTCATCGCTTACTGCAGCATTTGGAGGCATAGGTATTGGACCCCATACATCTTTACTGCCGTTTTTGATTTTGCCTGCTAAATATGCTGATGAATCAGCTTTACCAGCATATTTTGCTCCGATATCTTTCAGTGCTGGTCCAACTAATTTGGTATCAACATTGTGGCAATTTAAACAACCACTACTTTTAGCCAAATCTGCATTAGCAAAAGCAACGCCGTTCAGTAACAAGGCAGATGCAGCAACTGCTCCGATTAAAACTTTTTTCATATTTCTTCTCTTCCTTATTAAAATTATAAAAGGACTTTCATTTTACCCTGAACTTCACTGACATGCAGCAAATCCTCTAAATTTCATTTTTACTGCAGTCAATCTGGATGATGCGTTGCTAAGACTGATCGATGAATTTGTTAGTTCCAAGATTACGAAAAAACTTAAAAATATTTTCATCTCTACTAAAAAGTCAACTCCCCGAACTATTCTATGTAAAACGAGGTTGATTCAAGAACAAACTGCAACAGTTAGTGATTAGTAGAAATCTTGGCGAAGTTTCATGTCATGCTAGAAGTTTACTATTAAATCCTTACCAAGAAGCGAGACTGAAGCGACTTTCTTGGCTGTGATAGAAATATACTCTCCCTTTTCTGAAAGGGAAATTTGTCAACAAATTTTGTGAGTATTTACTTGTATTTCTCCAAGAAAGTTATATGCCGATATCTTTTCCGATAAAACTCAGCACAACACTGTTTGCTTTCTTATAGACACTGTCATCGACAATTATTTACAGGCGACTACACTTATTCTGATAACGACACCGAATTTAAAGGGAACGACCATCATGCTTTCGTTACAGATTGCAGGCAATACAGCATCAATCAGAAGTTTATCTACATCAATCGACAGCAAATCAAAGGAAAAGCTGAATCCATCACCAGCACACTCAACTACACGTGAGGAATCCCACAGTCAATTTTCTTTAAAGACACGCTGACGCGGCGTATTCAGCTATTCATTTCATTAACTTCTATAGTATCGCCATCAAACCTCATAAAAATTTGAATAATGCTATAACCTTACGAAAATTAGTTACTGCTTATTTTAAGCAATCTCTCTGAAAACAATCCTGAGTTTTCTTGCAACTCTGTTCAATAGTTAACTGTCTTAAATAACCTGATTGACACTTAGCGAATTCAGGTTGCCTACAATATCGATAATAGTAAAACCAGGGTCGCTATGATCAACAAAAACAAGAGCATGCTTCCCTTGAATAGGTGAATTCGTTTCGTTTACGTCAATATCAACATTGACAGCTACAGCAACATCGTTGGGAATGACATTCAGATTGCTAATGACATATACAAAGGCTTCTTGTAGAAGCTCTTCGCTAGTGAGTGCGATATTATTTGCACCATTTTTTAAATTGAGTATGCCATCATTAACTGAAAAATTAGTAAAGTGGAGTGTATCATTTACAGTATTGACGTCGGCATTAGCCATGACGCGACTAGAGTTTACATCTAAATTAAGCTTGTCGTACTTATCAAAACCAATGATAGTGTCGAATCCTGTTATTTTACCTGTTAGAATGATATCAGCAGCAGTCGTAGAACTTTCGCCTTTTTCAATTTTAATGGTATCTGGGTTGTCTTTCTGTTTAGTTAAAAAGTATCTGTCTTGACCTGCCTCACCTTTCAAGATGTTTTTACCTTTTCCGCCATAAAGAATGTCATTACCACTGCCACCCCAAAGTCTGTCATTACCACTGCCACCCCAAAGTAAATCACTATCGCCAAAACCAAAAAGCCTATCGTCACCATTAAAACCCAAAATGAAGTCGGTAAAATCTGTGCCATTAAGCACATCGTTTTTATTTGTTCCGTTAATAATGCCCATTTTTACACCTTAATAGTTATGATGTTCGAAATTAAATTGTTGCAGCTAATTTTTCATTAAATGCAAGATTCTTTAGCTGCTCTTGATTAAAAACAATTAAAAATTAATAGAGTAGAGTTGTAACAAACTAGTTGAGAAAATCGCAAACTCACTGAAAAAATAAACGTCTTTTTCATGCACTTGATTATACATTTACCAAACATTTCGTCAAATTCAACTTGAAAAGATTAAAAAGATATTTGAAATTTAGTCTCTTCTCGAAAAACTCTGAAACAGATTGATAGAGACCTTTGCAAAACCCTGTTTCACAAAATTTCAGTTCAATAAAAACAATGGGGTAGAAATACAATATGGGATTTTGCAAAATCTCTGATATTTTTTTATACCTTATACCTTTGATGTAAGAAAATTCAGCTGTTTTTTAAAGAAAGGCTGTCTAAAAATAAGCAATGAGTATTTCATAGGGAATAGCATTATTCAACTTTTTATGGAGTTTCACAGTATTGTAAAAGTTAATGAAACGAAATAAATAGCTGAACACGTTCGATCATCGTTGTTTTTGAAAGTAACCCGACTGTGTCACATGTATTAGCACGCAGCCTTGTTCAGCCCCCCCTGTGTATTTGTCAACAGAATCTTACAGACTATCCATAGATTGACGGAGCAAACAACGTGATTAGCTTGTATCAAATTCTTCACAAGTTCACGAGATTAGGGCATAAAAAATTCCATTTTCTAAAAGATGAGTTCAATTTTCAGATTGAGCTCATCTTTAATTTAGAGAGATGACGATTTTAAGCTTGCGTAGTTTGATCTTTCTTTTTACGCATCAAGAAGAAAGCAATAACTGCAATAACGAGTACCACTGGAGCAATGATCGCTGC
>JAJHPK010000072.1 GCA_020890945.1 Nitrosomonas sp. | reverse complement strand
AATAACCGCCACACCAGCCAAACGGAAATAGCCATCAGTAAATAAAGCCCTGTCCACACCGGTCCAAACACACTGGCAGGCGGAGCCCATGAAGGCTTGTTTAGCTGAGCATAGAAAGCCTGGGCATTCATCGACGCAAAAGCTCCAATGCCCGCCGCGGCAGACACAAGCAGCAACCAGCCAAGCAATCCAAACAACTGATACGAGAGAGGGCGAGGCGTCATGGTAAAAAAGATCTAACGTTTAGCTTGCCGGCCGTCCCTTCGAAGCGCGGGTTAGGCATCGGTGTTATTTCTTCAGGAAGCCATCAAGAGACTCGCGAAGTTTCTTAAGTTCTTCGGCAACGGGGTCTTGGATAGCCGAGCTATGCAGCATTGGGCGCATGTCGATGACGTGGTTTTCATCGTAGGCGTGACCAGAGAAGCTGTACTTGGCGCGAACGCTGAACACCCTGGGGCAAATTGATTCCTCGACACCGGGGGCAAAGATAGTCCCGCCTACCCCAAGGATGAATTGAAGGCGGGCACCGGGAGCAAGGCTCTCAATGGGCTGAGTGAATGCGGGCAACTTGGCAATGTTCTCGGCTTCTCGATGCTCGGCGTGCGGGAAGAAATCTCTGTCAAGACTCAGAGAAAGTGCGGTTGCTGGAGAGTGACCAGTGTTTTGGATTTCAAGAAGCATCAGGGTTGTCCCGATGCGTGGCGCTGCCGAAACGACGACATATGGTCTGAGTTGAGCCTCAGTCTGTCCTTGCATTGCCGCAACGACGGCCTCGTTTGCACGAAGAATCTTGAACGTGGCCCATGCGTAGAAACCGGTGATCAGGACAAGAGCAAAAGTCAGCCAGTCGGTTGTAGAGAGAGCCATGTCGATGCCTAACGTGGAGGTCACCGGCGCTGCGCGGATTTATCGCGCAGCGTCCGGTGGACCGCAAGGTTAGTCATTTGTTTCGGAAACGGTAATGGCGGTAGCATTAATCGACCAGACGAATACCCGTTGTTGGCGATGCCTTTCCAACAAGTTTACCCATGCGAAAGAAGCTAATTTCCCGTGGTCTGCCCGTCAAGCAAGCATCAGAGTCCGCGAAGCCACGAATCAAACCTAGGCGCTCATGAGGGGCTGCATGATCCCAATCGGAGCCCCACTTGAACGTGATCTTTCCGTCCTTTTCATACCAAGTTGCCATATCGTGCAGCATGGTTTGAACCTTTCTCGCAGCGGCTTGATCGCAGGCAAACGCTGACGTTGAAAAAATAACCGCACTGGCTGCAACAAGCGCTATGGCGAGGGAAAGTGCGGTCTTAGTGCTCATGTCGATGCTCTCTGAAAATGGCTAACTAAAATTAGAAAGATAGTATTTTTATTTATTAGATTTACCAAGTCAATATGGGTGGATTATTATCCAATATAATTATATGGATATAATGCTAGTGCTTTTTATGAGAACCTAAAAAAACGCGAATGAATGATCCTCCAAAACTACTGGATCGGGTGCGCGAGTGTATACGTGCCAGACACTATTCCATTCGCACCGAGAATTCGTACGTCGATTGGGCGAGGCGCTTTATTTTGTTTCATGGCAAGCGGCATCCGAAAGAGATGGGAGTGTCGGAAGTAGAAGCATTTTTGACGCATCTTGCAGTTAAGCGGAATGTGGCTGCATCCACGCAAGGGCAGGCGAAAGCAGCCTTGCTGTTTTTGTATCGGGATGTATTGAATATTGATTTGCCATGGCTGAAAGAAATAGTGGAAGCAAAAGCGCCAAGGGCTTGTCGGTGGTATTGAATTTGAGCGACGTGAAATCATCATACGCGAAGGTAAGGGCAATAAGGACCGGGTAACCATGCTACCGGAGCATTTGTTTTTGCATTTGCAGAATCAGTTGGCTAAAGTCAAGCAGTTGCTTGATAAGGATCTGAGCGAAGGTTTCGGCGCGGTTTATTTGCCCAATGCCTTGGAACGCAAGTATCCGCATGCCGATAAATCATGGAGTTGGCAGTATGTTTTTCCTTCGCCGGTGCGCTCGATAGACCCGCACAGTGGTTTGACGCGCCGCCATCATCTGTATGAGCAGTCCGTGCAAAAAGCCGTGCGTATTGCAGCGCAGCGCGCACAAATCAATAAACCGGTTTCGCCGCATGTATTGCGTCATTCCTTTGCCGCCCATTTGTTGCAAAATGGGTACGATATTCGCACGGTGCAGGAGCTGCTGGGCCATAGCGATGTTTCGACAACGATGATTTATACGCATGTTTTAAATAAGGGCGGCAAAGCGGTTGTAAGTCCGCTGGATAATCTTTAAGTTGCGCAATATGTATGAGTGCAATTACAAAACAAATTCAGTTTGCGTGTAAATACTAATAACCGTTTGATGGAGAAAGACAATGGAAAAGGTAAGCTTGCCATTGCCCGCAATTCGCTGTTTATCCAAGCAAGAAGCAGCCAGTTATCTTGGAATCGGCGTTACTCTGCTAAGTGAATTAAACATTCCTTTTGTAAAACTAGGTCGACGTTGTCTATATGACAGAGTTGATTTAGATAGCTGGATAGAGGAATATAAGCAGTGCGAGCACGGGCGGGCTAAGAAGGAGGCAATATGGCCCAAACCCAAGAAGGTGTCTACCGGAGACAAGATTCTCGTTTCTGGTGGATTGCAACAAAGCTCCCAAACGGCAAAAGAATACGCCAAAGTTCTGGGACTGAAAACCGGCAAGATGCCGAAGCACTGCTAGCCAAAATACGACTGGAAGCATTTCGGGAACATCATTTCGGTATTAAACCCAGCGCTCATGGCAAGAAGCCGCAGTAAGGTATCTCACGATTAAAGCGAGTTTACGAAGTTATCGCGATGTAAACCGGATTTGCCGGATGCTTGATCCCTATTTGGGGAGTCTGACATTGAATCAAATTAACGGTGACGTGATTTGATTAGTGGTACAGGGACAACTCAAGAAGGGCAATACACCAGCAACGGTGAATCGTTATTTGGCCCTGATTCGCAATTTGCTGAAAATGGCACGCGATGAATGGCAATGGATTGATAGCATCCCTAAGATTCGCTTATTGCCTGGTGAAGTGGAACGTGATCGGTGGTTAACCCGAGAGGAAGCAGATCGTTTGATTGGGGCTGCACCTGAACACCTGGCGGCATTGATTCGATTTGCACTGGCAACCGGCTGCCGGGCACGTGAGATTACCGGACTGGAGTGGAATAGAGTCGATTTAGATCGACGCACGGCATGGCTTAATCGTACTAAAAATGGCACACCGAGAGGCGTTCCGTTAAATGCCGATGCAGTAGCAGTTTTACAGGAACAAATGGGGAAACATGAGCAATTTTGTTTTACTTATCGCAATCAGCCGATTCTTTGGGATTTAACCAATACTGCTTGGGTGAGTACAATAAAAAAAGCTGGTATTGAGGATTTTCGGTTTCATGATTTGCGGCATACCTGGGCTTCATGGCATCGACAGGCTGGAACGAGCTGTGATGAATTGAAAGACCTGGGTGGCTGGAAATCACGCAATATGGTGGATCGTTATGCCAAGTTTGCGACTGAGAATTTAGCGTTTGCAGCGTCAAGAATTGAGACAGGAAAGGACAGAAAAGTTATTCCGCTGTCACGTTTCTGTCACGCTAAAGATGATAATCAGAGCTATAAGCCAGCTAACTCTTTGAGTTAATTGGCTCCCCGACCAGGGCTCGAACCTGGGACCTGCGGATTAACAGTCCGTCGCTCTACCGACTGAGCTATCAGGGAATATTTTAAGAGTTGAATATTAACGTTTAGATAGTATTTGGTCAACATTAGCTGTTATTTGAATAAGAAGAATCTAAGGAAACGCTGATCAAATCCCGAAGTTTGAGGTAATGGTGTTACCTGATAACTTTTAAGTACGCCATGTCACGTCAATCTAGCTTTGCAGATTTTGACTACAATCACAAGAAACGCCGGACGCGCCGGGAGGTTTTTTTAAGCGAAATGGAAAGGGTAATGCCCTGGCCAGTTTTGCTGTCACACGTTGAGGCGCATTATCCCAAGGCCGGACGGCGAGGTCGCCAACCGATAGCGCTGGAGAGCACGTTTCGCCTCTACTGCATGCAGAATTGGTTCAACCTGTCTGACCGGGAATGGAAGACACCCTGTATGAAATTGAAGTGTGCGGCGCTTTGCGTGATTTTTCGGTGTAGTCGATACCCTGCCGGACGAGACCACGATACTGAATTTCCGTCATCTTTTGAAGCAGCATGAATTGA
>JAJHPK010000038.1 GCA_020890945.1 Nitrosomonas sp. | reverse complement strand
TCACGCACCATTGCTATATCATTGAAACTGGCAACGAGTCTTTTCGCTACAAACAAAGCACAGCCAGCGCAAAGATCAGAATACAGCAGCGGGAAAAAGAAAAATACTCACCAGAAGAAAATCTGGTTAATTTGTAGCATCAACAGGAGGCAAAATACCAACTCAGTCTGGTCGACTTATCCACAGATGCGTAGTATCCTGCGCTTTGTTTTCCCCTGGTCAAATTTCAACCGTAATGAGGGGTCAATTTTAAACCGGTATTAACACCATGAGCCGCAAGGCGAACTGCTATGATAATGCGCAGATGGAAAGCTTCTGGGGGGTTACTTAAAACCGAACTGGTGCATCATCGAAGATTCAAAACACGGCAACAAGCCATACAGGAAATTACCGAATATATCGAAATATTCTATAACCAACAGCGTAAGCAAGAAAAATTTGGATATTTATCGCCTGCACAATTTTCGCAGCAATACTATGCCAATCTGCTTGCCGCTTAAAACGTGGACTCCATTTTTGATAGCACACCTCAGGTAGTTTATTTGTGCAACTCGTATAGTCCATGGCAGCGGGAATTGGATGAAAATATCGATGAACTGGATAGTATTATTGCATTGAGTTTGAGATACTCCAGTAAGAAAATCGCTCGAGTTCCGAGTCATCTGTAGGAGTTAACACCGAACACCTGCATAATATGCAACTTGCCAAAAATCACCATTAAAGATTTACTATCGCGATTGGTTCTTGAATCTGCCCTGGATATAATGCGCAAATTGTATAGATCTTTACTAACACAATAAATTGATGCGCAATGGTTGATCTATTCCACGATCTTATTCGAAATTCTGCCGAAAAAAAGCCGCAGGCACAAGCATTGTTGTATCAGAATGAAGTATTGACTTATGCCAGTTTGGCGCAACAGATTGAACGGACTGCGCGCGGGTTTAATTCGTTAGGACTGTTTCGTGGCGATCGAATAGCGATCTATCTGGAAAAGCGTCTGGAAAATGTTATTGCGATGTTTGCAACAACTTTAGCGGGTGGTGTATTTGTTCCAGTGAATCCTGGTTTGAAAACGGATCAAGTGATGCATATTCTGTATGACTGTGGCGCAAGAATACTGGTTACATCGGCAAAAAGATTGGAATTTCTGCAAGATGCGTTGTTGAATCAAGCGTATTTGCATACGATTGTAATTGTTGATGATGCCAATAATGAATCGCGGGGCATCACTAATTTTCAGATTGTAAGGTGGACTGAGGTACATGCCACTGATGTTCAACGTTCAGTCAACGTCATTGATAATGATATAGCGGCAATTATTTATACGTCGGGTAGTACTGGTAAACCGAAAGGAGTCGTTCTGTCGCATCGTAATTTGGTAGCAGGCGCAAAAAGTGTTGCAGCTTATCTGCATAATCATGAAGAAGATCGAATTTTGACAGTATTGCCGCTCAGTTTTGATTATGGATTGAGCCAATTAACAACGGGTTTTTATGTCGGCGCAACCAATGTGTTGATGAATTATCTGCTGCCACGAGATATTTTGGATCATGTTAACGAGTATAAAATAACCGGGCTTGCAGCCGTGCCGTCTTTGTGGATTCAGCTTGCAGCATTGAATTGGCGTGGAGCTGAATCGTTGCGATATATTACCAATTCGGGCGGTGCGATGCCCACTCCTATCATTCAGCTATTGCGCACCATGTTGCCTAAAGCGAAAATTTATTTGATGTATGGATTTACCGAAGCTTTTCGTTCTACCTATCTGGTTCCGGAGGAAATCGATCAACGGCCAAATTCGATTGGCAAAGCGATACCCAATGCTGAAGTTTTAGTATTGCGCCAAGATGGAACGGCTTGTGAACCTGAGGAACCGGGCGAATTGGTGCATCGCGGCGCTACTGTTGCGATGAGTTACTGGAACGATCGTGAGAAAACAGCCGTGACTTTTAAACCGATTTCATTACAACAAAATGGCTTGTCATTTCATGAAATTGCTGCCTGGTCGGGAGATACGGTGAAGATGGACACTGAAGGATTTTTGTACTTTATCGGACGTCGCGACGATTTGATTAAAAGCTCGGGTTACCGCATCAGCCCAACGGAGATCGAGGAAATATTGTATGACATCGAACATATTAATGAAGCGGTTGCATTCGGTGTGCCACATGCGGCGTTGGGACAGGGTATCGTGGTAATTGTTACAACGAAACCTGGTGCAATTTTGAATATCGATACTGTATTGCAGGCTTGCAAGAATAAATTACCGGTTTATATGTGTCCTCATCATATCGAAATCAGGCAGTCGGATTTGCCAAAAAATTCAAACGGTAAAATTGACCGCCATCGACTTGCTCAAGAAATGCAACATTTCTTTACGCAAAGCCAATCATGAAAAATACTGCTCCTGAACACGCGCCATTACTGCAATTTCCTGTTCATGATCATTGCCTATATCTTGGCGGCATGCCATTAACTCGCTTGGTCGAACGAGTGGGTTCTACACCTTTCTATGCCTATGATCGAGAAAAAATTACCGAGCGGGTAGCATTATTGCGTCACTATCTTCCTAAAGGCTTGTTGTTGCACTATGCGATGAAAGCCAATCCAATGCCTGCGTTAGTACAACACTTGGCCAATATGGTGGATGGAATCGATGTGGCTTCTATCGGAGAAATGAAAGTCGCATTGGATACGCCGCTTACGCCTGACAAGATCAGTTTTGCCGGTCCAGGCAAACGGATGCAAGAGCTACGGTCTGCTATAGCAGCCGGTGTTACTATCAATATCGAATCCGAGCAAGAATTAAAAACAGTTGTCGATCTGGGGGATCAATTAGGCTTTACTCCATCGATAGCGATTCGGGTCAATCCTGATTTTGAGCTGAAATCTTCAGGAATGAAAATGGGCGGTGGCGCCAAGCCATTTGGTATCGATGTTGAGCGCGTTCCTCAGGTATTAAAATATGCGATTGCTCTCGGAATCGACTTCGTGGGATTGCATATTTTTAGCGGTTCGCAAAATCTCAATGTCGCCGCCATTCAAGAAGCGCAATTGAAAACGCTGCAATTAGGAATTCGGTTAGCAGAATACGCGCCTTCTTCGATGCGATTGTTTAATATCGGGGGAGGCTTCGGTGTGCCTTATTTTCCCGGTGAGAAAAGATTAAATCTAGTAGAGATAGGCGAAAATCTACAACCGATGCTTGATGCATTTCAAAGTCAATTACCCGAAACGCGGGTGGCATTGGAATTGGGACGTTATATCGTAGCAGAAGCAGGAATATATGTTTGCCGTGTTTTAGAGTGTAAAGAATCTCGTGGGAAAACTTTTTTGATCACCGATGGCGGAATGCATCATCATCTTGCAGCATCAGGCAATTTGGGGCAGGTAATTCGTAAAAATTTTCCAGTTGTCTTAGGAAATAAAGTAAAAGATTCAGAAAAAGAGCAGGTATCGATTGTTGGACCTCTGTGCACGCCGCTTGATCTTTTGGCTGACGATATATCGTTACCAAAAGTGGATGTGGGTGATTTGGTAGTTATATTGCAATCGGGGGCTTACGGATTAAGTGCTAGCCCATCGCAATTTTTAAATCATCCGCTGCCTGAGGAAGTGTTGGTTTAATCAGTAAAGAAAGATGCATGATATAAAACCTTTAACTCTTTGGTATTATTTGGTTTAATTTCAATTCTGTTGCGCACTTTATACATTTTCATTCGTTTATTGTAATTATCCAAATAAATATTTAACATTGATTGAATATTTATGCTAAATCGTCTTAAATAGCATGTGCGTAATAATATGTTAATTCGATAATTTGCTTATCGTTAAAACAGTGTAGAAACGAGTATATTGAAAAAATATAAGTATTCCTCGATAGAATTTAGAGGACTTACGGATTGTAAATATCAGCTTGGATTTTTTCTGTACGATTAAATTTTGGTAAAGAGTAACTTAAGAAATAATTTAAATCCTGATTAACATGTAGGAAACTTATTTAACGATCATGAATGATTCGTACAAAGGATTTCAGAATTTCTTTGAGATTGTTATAGCTGATACCCCGGAATTACTTGAAATTGTTTATGGAATTCGCTATCAAGTTTTGTGTGTGCAAAATACATTTCCTGATATGAATGCCTGTGATTATCCCAATCAGCTTGAAAAAGACGAATACGATAAACATGCATGTCATGCTTTGTTACGTTTTAAATCGACAGGTCAGTATGTAGGGGCAGTGCGTCTCGTTTTGATTGACCCTAACAATCCTGAGAAATTATTTCCTGTAGAAATCAATACAAAACTAGACTTACAACTTTGCCATATCAGTAAATTTAACCGCCTTGAGACCGCTGAAATTTCTCGAGCGGTCATTTTAAGTCAATTTGATCGTCGTAAAGGAGAACGAAGAAAATCCTCTGAAGTTGAATCAAACGAGAGCTCAAATGAGAAAAATGAGAATATTGTTCGTTCAGATAGAGATCGACGAGCTACAGATCGAAGAGCCACGCCTCATTTGAGTCTTCTTTTAATGGCATGCGTTATGCGCATGTCATTGAAAAATAATGTTAAATATTGGATTTCCGCAATGGAGCCTGCACTCAATAGGCTGCTTGGATATTATGGATTAAATTTTTATTGTGTCGGTCCACCTGTTAATTATCATGGTATTCGGAGACCTTACTGCATTAGCGTGGAAGAAATACTGAACAGAATGTACCTCGAACATTATGATTCTTGGGAAGTAATGACGGAATGTGGTAAGTATGATCCAGCTTCTCCACTTTTGCGGAAGATATCTAGACAGGAATCCATTTCTTGAATCGATTTGTGTCTTCGTTTTTTTTTCCAATTAGATATTTGTTATTTTTTTTGTCTACAAATAGCTTTTTTATTCATTGCGTATTGCTAATAATTTTTTTATTTTCAATATCGCAAGTTCGCGCAGACAATCACTATGAAGTCGTGACGAATAAAGGGGTAGGAGAGAATAAACTTTCCGCCAATTCACTTCGCTCTATTTTTAGTATGCATTTGAAAACGTGGTCAGACGGTACAAAGATAAGAGTTTTTGTATTTCCAGATGATGATCAATTACATCAAGTTTTTTCGAAGGAAAAGCTTAATGTATTTCCGTACCAACTTAGATCAACATGGGATAGATTAGTATTTTCTGGAACAGGCCAAGCGCCTATTAAAGTGAATTCTGTTGAAGAAATGCTGGAAAAAGTGACTAATACCCCTGGTTCAATTGGCTATTTATGGAGAGCAAATATTAATGAAAATGTTAACGTGCTCGAGATTAAGTAGTTTTTTGGGAATCTTGCCCCAAAAAATGCTCATACAGGGAATACTATTGTTGGTATTTGGAGTCATTTCTTTAAGTATTCAAGGGCAAAATCTCCATACAAAAGAAGCGATTGTAATTCAAGAAAATCCTGCAATTAATCTCGCTGCTACTCAATTACCATCACAAGTTACTGTTCCTAAAAAATCCTCATGGGTCAATAATGCGTTTGATTGGTATCAAAAGAAATCGATGCAAGGGGATTTTCAGATTCATGGATTTATTGGACAGTCCTATATCTTATCTTCACATAATAATGTGTTTGGACATAGTACCAGTGGAGCCGGAGGAAGTTTTGGCCTGACAGAGGCAGGGTTAAATGCTTCGTTCCGACCACTACCTAAGCTTTTGATATCAGCGCAGGTGTTGTCTCGTCGTGCTGGAGAAGGAAGTTCTGGAATGCCTCGTCTTGATTTTGCATTTTTAGACTACCGATTGTATTCGCATGAAGCGAACCAATTCGGCATACGTGCAGGACGTTTGAAAAATCCATTTGGTTTTTATAATGATACGCGTGATGTGCCGTTTACTCGACCGAGTATTCTGTTGCCTCAATCGATTTATTTTGACCGTACCCGTAATCTTGCATTGTCAGGTGATTCTGTACAATTATATGCTGATGTAGGCCATTCTCGATGGGGTACCTTTTCAACCCAAGTTGGTCTTTTATTTCCTATTGTGAGTGATCGAGATACGGAACGAGCCGTTTTAGTATTTCCTAATATGCATGGTCATTTAACACGGGAGGTATCGTATATTGGTCGTGGTATTTATGAAACTAATGATAAGCGAATTCGCTTGGGCGTGAGCGGAATTTGGCTTAATTCAAATTATGATCCACCCGTTGGAGAAAAAATACTAGGGCTTCCTATCACATCTGGTTCGTTACAGTTTTCCCCAGTTTATTTTTCGGCGCAATACAATTCAGAACGCTGGAGTCTAACAGGGGAATATGCGATCAGGCATTTTGCTTACTCGGGCTTTCATCATGATACCATCGATAAAACCAATTTCTTTGGAGAAAGCTTTTATGTTCAAGGGGAATATCGAATTACTCCCAAATGGGAAACATTTATACGCTATGACGTGATGTTTACTGATCGTTCTGACAAGAATGGAAAAAATTGGGTTTTGCAAGATCCTGATCATCTCAAAGGGTTTGAGCATTCTCGTTATGCGAAAGATTTTACAGTGGGATTACGCTGGAATGTTACGCCAGAATTCATGGTACGTGCTGAATACCACCATGTGAACGGAACCGGTTGGATATCAAGATTAGACAATCCCCTTTTAAATCAAACAGAGAAGAACTGGGATCTTTTTGCTATTCAGGCTTCTTATCGTTTTTAATTGAGTGATTTGATGAGTAACGATCCTGATTATCCAGTGATTAAATCGCAGCTTTCGCCCGTAAGGGAAAAAAGGAATTTTTATAGTTTGCGATGGAAAATTCTGTTGGGGAGTAGTCTGATATTACTTGTGATTGTAGTAGTATTTTCAGCTATCAGTTATCTAGGGTTGGTGAAAAGCTTTGAGGATCAACGGAAAATAGATCACAAGCGTTTTTCAAGAGAAATAGACAATCTAATCGATAACACCATACAAAATCTAGATCGACTTGCAGAAATTATTCCTTTTTTGAATGGAATGAAAATCGCTTTATTGAATAATGATAGTGAGCATATTAGTAAAGCCTTCGATCAACATTGGTCATTATTACAATTTCATAATGATGTGGAATTTGTATACTTTTTTGATGATAAGAATCAATTTGTTGCGGGTTGGGATAATGCAGAATACGTCGATATTAACAAGGATGTATTAAGTAGCTGGGTGCGTTACGTCAATGAATTCGAACAACCGATTAGCCCTTTGTCCTGTCAAGAAAATTGCATACAGTATAGTGTCGCGCCTTTGTTAGTCGAAGGCCGTAAAGTGGGTACTGTCGTGCTGGGGATTTCTTTAATCGATGTATTGGTATCATTTAAACGTATCTTTGGCGCAGATATCGGTTTGCTCATAAAGCATCAAGAAAACTTACTCCATGAAGAAAAATTTAAATTCATCAAGAATTGGAATATGCACGTTTCTGGGCTTACCAATCCAGAAGAAAATTATCCAATCCTTCAAGGAGTTTCAGAACTGTACCCAAAAATTGATGTATTAACCGACGGAATTCAAATCAACCGTGAAAAATTTTCCCATCAAGTTGAATCTTTTACATTAGATTCAGTTGAAAATGAGAGTGCTTTTCTCGTCGTTATCAGTAATGTGAGTTTAGCGGTTAAAAATATTCACGATTCAATCTGGAATATAGCTTTCACCGGTTTACTGGGTTTGATTGCTTCTCAACTGATTCTGTTATTGATATTTACGCGCATTCTTTCGCGCTTAAAAGATGTTGCGTTTGCTTTACCTTTATTGGCGAGTGGGCAGTTTGAGAATTTTCGTCAATCGATCACTGCGTCGGAACAAGTAAGAAGTTCTAGAGATGAAGTAGATACTCTATCGGAAGCCGCGATTACGCTGTCACATCAGTTAGAAAAACTTGAATTGAAAATTTCTTCTCGTACCAAAATGTTGATTGAGCAACGGGATGAACTCAGTCGAGAGAGAGATTTCGTCAACAATTTACTTAATACAGCTCAAGCGATTGTTTTGACACAAAATTCATCTGGAAAAATTATTTCGTTAAATGCTTACGGTGAAATGTTAACGCGTTACACTGCGGATGAGTTATTAGGAAAATCGTTTCTTTCGACGCTTATACCCGAGTATGAAATCGAAGATGTTAGTGGTCGCTTTGCAGAAGTTCATGCAGGACAGAAAATGCAGCTACGTCATGAAGCAATCACTCACTGTAAAGACGGCTCAAAACGCCACGTTGCATGGTTGCATTCGCATCTGACTTGGAATTCTGCAGAAGATCCTTCTATTTTATCTGTGGGTTTAGATGTTACAGAATATAAACGGGTAGAAGGACATTTGGCTTGGTTGGCTGATCATGATCCGTTAACAAATATGCTTAATCGCAGGCGTTTTAGTGAAGAATTAGAGCAAGTGTTGCATAATGCTGAACGCTATCAACATCCAGGCGCTTTATTGTTTTTTGACTTGGATCGTTTTAAATTTATTAATGACGTTAGTGGTCATCAGGCTGGTGATACCTTATTGAAAATGGTAGCGACTATGCTTTCTAAGACAACGCGCACAGGAGACATTACAGGTCGGTTGGGTGGAGATGAATTTGCCATTATCCTGCCGGAGATTAATGCCGAAGGTGCAATCGAAGTCGCAAAAAAAGTGTTGGGTCAACTCAATCAAGCACAATTAGTGATTAATAATCGCACGCACAAAATTTCAGCCAGCATTGGTATCGCATTGTTTCCGCAGCATGGTGGAAACATCCAGGATTTACTGGCAGCTGCGGATCTGGCCATGTATCAGGCTAAAACCATGGGACGCAACGCTTGGTATTTGTTTTCAGATGATGATCGTATTCGTGACCGAATTCAGTTATTAGTGGATTGGAAAGAACGCATAGAATATGCTCACACGCACGATAACTTTATGTTGTACCTACAACCGATTATGCATATTAAAACCAAGCGTGTAACACACTATGAAGTATTAATACGCATGCAAGATAAGGATGGCACGATACGTTCCCCTGCGGATTTCATTCCTGCTGCTGAAAATACCGGATTGATACATGCCATTGATCACATGGTATTACGCAAAGCAATCATACTTGCCGCGAAGATTTATGAAGCCGGTATTTTTGCTAATTTTTCGATCAATTTATCGGCCCATGCGTTTAATGACCCTGAGCTTTTGCCGATTTTGAAACAACAATTGTCGGAATATCAGATTGATCCAGAAAAATTAATGTTTGAAATTACCGAAACGGCTGCATTAGAAAATATTCCGGGTGCGCGTACTTTGATGAAGGAAATTAAGGAATTAGGTTGTGGGTTTGTACTGGACGATTTTGGTGTGGGATTTTCATCGTTCTTTTATTTACGAGAACTTCCGGTAGATGTTGTCAAGATTGATGGATCATTTATTCGAAATTTAACGGAAAATAGCGATGATGTCATTTTAGTGAATGCACTATGTACCGTTGCGCGAGGTTTCGGTAAAAAAGTGACTGCCGAGTTTGTCGAAAGTGAAGAAATTTTGCATATCATTGAGCAAATGGATATTGATTACGCGCAAGGCTATTACATTGGAAGACCATCACCTGTTGAAGAATTTTTAGCAGCTAACGGTAGATTTAATAACGCTTAACGGCTTGTCAATTGAAAAAGCGATAGACGCTTTCACTGGATTTCAGTTTATTCTGTTCTCAGTGCATCAACGGGATTTAGTTTGGCGGCCTGTATTGCAGGCGCTACGCCGGCTACAAGACCAATTAACATAGAAATACATAAAGCGCCTAGCACATAATCCCACGGAATATTAACGGGTAAACTGTCGATCAGTAATTTTAATAAATGGGCAATTCCCGTGCCTATGGCTAGGCCAGCAAATCCGCCCATTGTCGCGAGTGTAATCGACTCAAGTAAGAACAATAAGCGAATTCTGGCACGAGTGGCACCTAATGCGGTCAATAAACCAATCTCGGCTATTCTTTCTGAAACGGTAATATGCATTAATGTAATCATACCAACGGCGCCGACGAGTAGCGAAATTCCTCCTAAAGCAGCGACTGAAAACTTAAGAATGTTTAAAATCGTTGTCAGGGTGCTGAGCATTTGTTTTTGCGGAGTAATGGTAAAATCTTCACGCCCATGGCGTGCAACCAGGATTCTTCGGATGTCTTCAATGACTGCTTGAACCGGCGCATCCGGAAAATAAGAAAAATTAATTTCCATTACGCCTCGGCGATTGAAAACTTCCAATGCCCGGGCTGTCGGTACAAATACCGTATCATCTAAATCGAATCCCAACACGTTTCCTTTGGGAGCCATGACGCCAATCACGCGAAAGCGTGCGCTTCCTACTTGTAATATTGTTCCGAGTGGATTGGCATCGCCAAATAATTCGTGACGAACTTTGGAACCGAGTACCACATAAGGGCGGGGATTACGTGGGTCGTCATCTGGTAAAAATTGCCCAATGGCGACTTGCATGTTAAAAGCTTTGTCAAAACTCGGTCCTTGTCCATACGCAGTGACCCGCCGGCTACGTCCTTGTGCGCGGATTTCTGCATTTCCAACTACATTGGCATTGGTGAATTGCGCATAACGGCTTTGTTTTAATGCCATACCATCTTCAATAGTTAATAATCGCGCACTACCGATAGCACCTAGGGATCCACCGTGCGTGCTAATTTTTCCTGGATTGATATTGATAATATTGGTACCAAATTGGGTAAATTCTGATAAAACGAAACGCTGTACGCCGTCGCCAATCGCAGTTAGCAATACCACCGAAGCGATTCCAACGGCAATGCCCGATGCGGAGAGTAGGGTACGTAAACGATGCGCAGTCAGTGCGCGATACGAAAATTGTAAGATATCGAACCAATTCATTTTTTACCGAGCGCCGTGACTGGGTTCAATCGGGATGCTTTAACTGCGGGTAGGGTGCTGGCAGCAATGCCGGTAAATAAGGCAATGCCGATTGCCGCCAATGAGGCCCAAACTGGAGCCCAGGCTGGCAGTTGCGGATACGCGATGCGGATCAATAAGCTACCCAATTGGCCGAATATAAAGCCCAATAAAGCGCCGACCAATGATAACCAAGCTGCTTCGGTAAAAAACAGTCGTCGAATGTCCATTGATGTCGCGCCAATGGCCTTTAACAAGCCGATTTCCGCGGTACGTTGATTGACCGCGACTAACATTACATTCATTACTAAAATACCTGCAACGATCAAACTGATTGCTGCAATACCGGCGACTGCTAATGTTAGTGCTTCTAAAATACGATCAAACGTTGCTAAGATAGCGTCCTGGGTAATAACAGTGCTGTCGTTTTCACCATCATGGCTTTGTTTCAATGCAGCGAGAATTGCTTGCTTAGTCGATTCAATTTGGCCGTGGTTTTTGGCTTCCACCAAAATCCGAAAAAGCGACGTGGTGTTGAATAAAACTTGCGCATAATCGACCGGGATAATGACGATTTCGTCAGTATTAAATCCCATCGATTCTCCTTGAGGCGCGAGAATGCCTGAAACCAAAAAACGACTGTCACCCAAGCGGATGTGCTGCCCAATGGCTGGGATGCGCGGGAAAAATTCATTGGCAATTTTTGCGCCTAATACAATTTGCGCACTTCTTCCAGAGCCGTGCTGCAGAAAACTGCCTTGTGCCAGTTTCATATGGCGAATCGGAATGAGATCTGCGTTACTTCCCAATACGGTAACTTCGCGTAAACGATTGGGAATCGATAATTCTGCGGCACCAATGCTAAGCGGTGCATAGCGTTTGACTTGAGGAAGACGTCCCAATAATTGCGCATCATGCAGCGTCAAATCTCGCGGAGTTTGACCTAACACGGCACCGGGAAACGATCCTGTAGTTTCCGCGCGACCGGGTAACACCACTAATAAATTGGTTCCGATCGATGAAAATTGATTAATAACGAAATTTCTCGCGCCATCTCCGAGTGCTGTAAGGATCACCACCGCAGCTACGCCGAGTGACATGGCTAAAACGATAAGAACCGAGCGGATACGATAGCTAATAACCGTTCTGAGCGAAGTTTGTAAGGTATCAAACAGGGTCATGTGTTTGATCTGAAATGATCTTACCGTCGCGCATAGCAATTTGCCGTGTTGCTCGCGCGCCCAATTCTCGATCGTGAGTAACCATGATCAAGGTTGTTCCATGTTGTTGTAGCTTTTCCAATAAGACCATAACCTCCGCACCAATTTTGTGGTCTAAATTACCGGTCGGTTCATCGGCAAGAATGACACTGGGTTGCATAATGGTTGCACGTGCAATCGCGACTCTCTGACGTTGCCCACCGGAAAGCTCTGATGGACGGTGATTGGCACGTTGCTCAAGTTCAAAAGCTTGCAAAGCATTTTGTACGCGTATTTTTCTTTCGCTAACGGGCACACCATCCAAGGTCAGTGGTAATTCTATGTTTTCCGCCGCAGTTAAGCGCGGAATCAGATGAAACGATTGAAAAACAAAGCCAATTTTTTCTCGTCGAATTTGCGCTTGTTCGACTTCAGTTAATTCCGTTACTACTTTTCCGTCTAATTCGTACCGGCCTGCGTCGGGTTGATCGAGTAGCCCAATGATGTTAAGTAGCGTTGATTTGCCAGAGCCTGAAGGCCCCATAATCGAAACATACTCACCCGATGTAATATTCAGATTGATTTGATTCAAAGCCAGTACGGTTTGCTCACCCATTTTAAAGGTGCGGGTGATATCTATGAGACGAATCATATTAGGGCGATTGGGCTGCTACTAAAGCGCCTTCTTTGATACCGTCGTGATCAAACGATAACAAGATACGATCACCTTGTTTCAAACCACTGGTAATTTCGGTAAAGCTCCAGTTACTCAAACCCACCTCAACCGATTGTTCGCTCAAATGATTGTTTGAATCGACCAGCCAAACTTTATTGTTTTGCCGCAGCGTTTGGGTCGGAATCCGTAAAACTTCGACTTTGCGCGACAGTACTACTTCGACATCAGCACTGTACCCGACCAAAAGTCCCTGTGTCGGAGCTTGTTGGAAATCAACTTCGATATCCACTGTACGCGCTTGTTTTTCTATTTCGGTTACGAAAGGCGCGATACGACGTATTTTGCCAGGAAAAGTCTTGTTTGGCATGGCATCCAGGGTAATTCTAGCTTCTTGATTGATTTCAAGTTTCGGTGCATCGACTTCATCCATTGGCGCTGAAATGTATAAACAACCGTCGTCAATTAAGTCAATGGTAGGCGGCGTAGGAATTCCAGGCGGCGAGGGCGTCGTGAATTCTCCCAATTCTCCGCTGATATGTCCAATAATGCCAGAGAATGGCGCGGTAATGACGGTGCGATCAATGGTAGCTTCGGTTACGCGAATTTGTGCTTCAGCGCGTTTGATATCCGAAATGGTCGCTTCACAACTCGCTCGACGGGAGCTTGCATTCGCACGCGCATCATCGACTCGTTGCGAACTGACGAAACCCTTTGTCAAGAGTTGTTCTGTGCGGACAAATTCACGTTGCGCATTATCAGCCAAAATGCAGGTTTCCCGTTTGCGTTCTTGCGCAGTCGTCAATTGACGTTTTGCCAAATCGTGTTGCGCACGTAAATCGTGGTTCCATAACTCCAATAAGACTTGCCCTTTTTGGACGTGATCACCTTCTTTGACCCAAATTTTCGCAATCTGTCCCCCTGAAGCCGGCGCAAGATTCGATCTTTGACAGGATTTTACGGTACCGGCGCGAGTGTTGACGATGGTTGATTCAACATTCCCGGTAGCAACCGCGGTGACTTCAACCGGTATGGGTTTGGGGCGTGAATAGTACCATCCACCCAGTACTACAACGCTTATCGTGATGAGGATAATCATCCATCGATAAGATTTCTGCGTAGGAGGTTTCATGTGATTTAACGATTGTTCCACAAATAATAAGGCATCAGTTGTAATTCAATTTAAAAATGCGTATTTTACATGTTCAGATTGAATACCCAGCAATTGCTATTCAAGTAATTTTTAACCAGCGACACAATAACGCATTTTATGATTAATATTTGGCGTAATAAATTGATTCAATCGGCTACGGATCAGCCGACAAACATGGATGATATTCGTCCAAACGATAATGATTTTTCAGTTCTTGATCCGAAGACCTTTGCAGCGATTGAAGCCGAAAAATTATTCCAAACGATTGATAAGACACGAACCGAAGCAGGAAAGTTGATGCTTTTTCGTTCCGTTGCTCATCCGTTATCTGACGCGCAGATAGTGCAACAAAAGCAAGCGGCATTGAAAGAAATAGCGGCTAATTCGCATTTACGTGACGCTTTGATGCAATTCGTTACAAAAGCAGCTAAAAATGAAAAATCATTGAAATATTTGTTATACGGCGAGTTTATTGGCGGACTTGCTACGGATGAACCGAGTTCGCGTATCGATAAACTTGAGTTTGGCGGCTATGGGTATCTGCAATACCGGGATGGTACCGAATTTGTAATTGATTTAGTGGAGAAAGCCGCTGAAATTCCTACGCCGCAGTCACCTTATTTGCGTACTGTGCTGGATGCTATTCGCGAGTTTGGTCAATCGAGATTATATGATTTGCTGAAGGGCCCGGTCTATTCGAATAACGGTAAGTTTAAAACCAAAAAAGAAAAAACAGGATTTGATCTCTTTAGCCGATTTCATCCTACACTTTTCAAATGGATTCCGGCGGTATTATTTTTTGCGGCTTCATATGGGATTTTATTATTCATTGAAATGATGATGCCCGACTTCCGTGGTTCTTACATCAGTTACGCGATTCTAGGTTTGACGGTGCCGGTATTTCCGATCATTTTATTAGCGATGGGGGTATCTGATCGTGATTCCATCATTTATCCATTGCGTAAAAATTTCCGAGAAAGCGTTGAACTAGCCAAAGCGATTGAAGCATTGGGCATGATCGATGAATTGCTATCATTTTATCAGTACGGGGAAACATTAATCGTCGATAAAACGTTGCCGGATATCATTGCTGAAAACTCGCATCAATTAATGGTCAGTTACGCAAAAAATCCTTTATTGATTCATCAGATTACTGATTATGTGCCGAATGACATTCAATTGGACGCACAAGGAAGAATTTTAATCATTACCGGACCGAATAGCGGTGGCAAAACGGCTTATTGTAAAACAGTCGTTCAAATTCAATTGCTTGGACAGATTGGCTGTTATATACCAGCAAAGCAAGGAAAATTAGTACCCGCAGAACATATTTATTACCAAGTGCCAGATCCAGGGCATTTGAGCGCAGGTATGGGGCGTTTTGCGTATGAGCTGACTCGTACGCGTGAGATATTTTTCAATTCAACGCCACTCAGTCTGGTTGTGCTTGATGAATTATCCGAAGGCACTACATTTGAAGAAAAAATGACGATTTCGGAATATATTTTGAAAGGGTTTCATAAACTCGGTTCGAGTACTTTGTTAGTGACCCATAATCATGAATTGTGTGAATTGCTTCAACGTGATCAGATAGGACGTTATCTACAAGTGGAGTTTGCATCTAGTGGCCCAACGCATCATTTGATCCCTGGCGTATCCAAAGTGAGTCATGCCGATCGGGTTGCCAGTGCGATCGGATTTAGCCAAAAAGATGTCGAAGCGCATTTGCAAAGACAGCAAGGCGAGCCTGAAAAATGAAAGTTATTTACTTTTGACGCAGATTAAACAATTCCAACATTCAAACATAGGATATATATTTTTTGTTATGCTTATCACGGCAAAAAAATAATTTTTGCTTATTGTTGATACAAGAAAGGAGAAAATATGTTTAAGAAAACAATAAATGTTGCAGCGCTTCTCGTCGCACTTACATTTATGACGGGCCATGCTTTTGCAAAATGTAGTTTAGAAACCGAAAAAGACGGAAAATCTGCTTGTGGCGCAAATCAAGCGTGTTACCTAGTAGAAGGCCAATGTATTGATAAGAAAAGTCTTCCTGCTGGTAAATCCTGTAAAAAATCGGGTGTTTGTCAAAATTCTTGCGTTAAAGAAGACGGTAGCGAAACCAAGGATGACGGTTCTGAAACAGGAAAATGTAGTTAGTTAATTAAATATATTGGAAATTTTGCCGATATTGAAAGGGCATGAATTGTAAAGCTGATTAAATGTTAATGCAAGTTGACGCTAACAGCGCATGATTTATGTGAATTTCTAATAACAATAAATTTGAAAACTACTCACCAGCTAAATGTAAGCCACATTTAGCTGGTTTTATTTTTATAGTCTATTATTTTTCAGTTTTCTTTCTTGGTATCAGCATCTTAACGAGAGGAATGCACAATAGCCCTACTAAAGCGCCGAGCAGAATAATTAAATAATTTTGCGTATCTTGTTTGGCGAATGTTTTGGTGATTTCTCTGACCATCGCACTCTGATTGGCTTTATCTGAAACTCTCGGAAGATTTTCTGCTTCGTAAATATCCGTGCGATTGTAAGGCGTTAAGCCCGGAATACTCGGTATATTTTCGCTGCCTTTTCCAACGATGAATTGTGCCTTCATGCCTTTTTCCATGTGATGTGAAATATCACAATGTACTAAGAAGGTGTCATCCGATCCCGGAGCGATAATTGTGCCAGAAACGGTTTTGGGGCCGGTCACTTCCAAATGGAACATGCCGTATTTATACAAGTACTTAGGTAAGCCGTGCATCATAAATTGATGACGAATTTGATCTTCATTAATAAAATGAAAAGTCACTTTCGCACAAGGTTTGACACGCCATTCTTGTTGATCAAACGCAAACGCTGTTCCGGGAAACTTGCCGGCATATTTTCTACCGGCTCTCACAGTAATTTCCACTTCTTCAGAAATACTTTTGCAACTACTGGGCAGTTTATCAAGATTTTGCCCCATGATCATGGTGCCTTCATGGTCCATCATATGATCGTGATCCATATGATGATGGTGATGCATGTCGCCATGTTCGGTGGATTCGACGTTATGTTTACTATGATCGATGGCATGCTCATGCGTTTTGTCGTCAACGCTGTGATCTTTATCGTGCTCGCCAGTATGATCAGTGGCCGGTCCCGTCGTTTTGCTCATGCTATGACCGCTATGATCATGATGTTCTTCATGCTCATGTTGTGCCGCTGGTTGCTCTTTTTGTTGTTCGCTATGTTGTTGATGCTGTTCGTGCTCATTGGGTTTGGCCTGCTGCTGTTGTGCGGTTGCGACCGATCCCAACACCATCGTACCTGTTAGCAAGAAAGCAATCTTTATAATTTTAATCATTATTGCTGACTCCCTTTACCATCTTTGTTGCGTGAAATGACAGTCATCACACTTTGTTTGATGTATTCACGTTTGCTAAAAATGAAATAAATCAAAATTCCTATGAGTAATCCATAGGTCGCATTGAGCAGAGAATTTTTGGTGGCAGCGTCCATACTAACCGTTTGCCCAGCGGGAGAACCTAAGTTGGCGGTTTCATCGAGATCTTGCCAAATGGGAACTCTTCTTTCCCAATATTCTTTCGTGAAAAAATGACTCAGATCGATACCAAAATGACTCGTTTTAGGTAGGCCATCTTCACCCAGATAAGAGGTGTATACAATCGAACTCATACTACCGCCTTCAGCCATGCCATTGGTGGTGATGCCTTTTTCTCTATGATCATGAATCAGCCAATCGCCCTCACCATAACTGTGTTTTCCATCATTAGTCGTTTCTAATGTCAGATCAAGGCGCTGTGCCGGTGCCATATCAAAAACGTCACGCATGATTTGTGCGACCGGATTATGTTCTACGCCATCATAGTGTGTAATCGTCGCATGATGACCATGTGTATGAATGGCAATCATTTCTCCGCCGCTGTTGAGAAGGCGTAGCTTAATTTTTTGGTCCGGTTTAACGATGATTAAGGATTCTCTAAGAGAATAAGGAAAGGATAATCCATTGATTGTATAGTAATCTTCGGTAGAGTCGGTAATGTCATAACGCTGATTCATATCGCGTGCAATTAACCGCGGATCATTATATTTTTGAATGATATCGCCTAATTCTTTATCCATTGCGTGGTAATGCATGTCATATTCTTGATCGAATTTTTCTTTGATCGCGACTGAGGAATGTCGCACATGACCACCGCCAATATTCAAGGTTTGCAGCCAATTATTCGGCCGGTTTTCTTCTACGACGATCATCCCAGCCAACCCCATTGATAAATGGGTATGCGTTTGCACGTGGCAGTGATAAAACATCGTGCCGGCTTGGCGAGGTTGAAATTCGTAAACGCGCCGTTCACCCGGCATTAACTCGATTTCACTGGTCTGCGGTACACCGTCGCCGCCACCATGTTCTTTATGCATAAACGGATGGTCTACACCATGCAAATGAATGCTATGCGGAAAATAATGCGTGTTTTCCAACACAAGCTGAACAATATCCCCTTGTTCTACGCGAATAACCGGCGCAGGTAATCTTAGTAAAGGATTGGCTCTAACGCTTTCGAAATTTTCGGTGGACATGCCGCTCCCTTTCGGGGCAAAAACCCACACACCGGGTTGTACGCCTGGTGCGATATCGAAAGTAGGGACAATGCCGGGAAAATCCGGTGATTTGCCATTCAGTTCCATAACTTCAAGTTTAATAATGATGCGATCAGGATCGCCGTCGCCATCTAAATCATCTGTTTTAATGATGGTGTCCGGAGATAGGCCGGTTTTCATTAACGTATCCATGGAAACATTATTGGTTCCTTTGACGGCAGCGGCTATCCAAGCTGGATTGTCTGGGCTGCACGCGGGAGACGCGTCGATTTTTACGCCATCAATTACTTGAGCTTCACGCCATGCAGGAGATATTTTTGGATCACAGGGGGGTTCTGCCGTTAATGCCGCACGATCGACTTTGATGGTTTGGGGTAATTTCAAAGATGCTTGCGCAGTGATACTAGCCGTTGCTAAATAAAAAACCATTACGGCAATGAGAATAGGGTTAGGCATATCAAAGTACCTTTATTATTAGTCGAATTAAATTAATACATACAATTCCGCAGGTCGTGAAATTTCTACACGATCTCACTGAATCAATCGTAATCACAATAGGTATCCCAAAAAAAGTATTTTAAACGATAGCTCTGCTGGATCTTCCTTAATGTTATATTTCCAAGCAGGTAGAATTATGAGGAATATCTTTATTTACCTATGTAATACTTCTACGTCGTCTATCAAAAAATTATTCTTTATATTATACAGAACCCGTATATGCTTTTGTGTTTTTTCCATTGTTAGATAAGTAGATGGCGTGATGAATGTTGATGGATCAATCAAGCTAAATATAGGCATCAGTTCAGACAATTGATTGGATTTATTTTGCGCAAAAAAGTGATTTTTTCATATTATATGATTGCATTACTGTGCCTATCATTGGTCGCGTGTGGCAAAGCCAATCATTCATCTGTTTCGCCAGTAATTGATCCTATTCCGGTTACCTTCATCACGGCACAGCCGGTTGAATTGCCGACTACGCTCGAAACGGTAGCCCAAACCGAGGGCGCTAAAGAGATTGAAATCCGTCCGCAAGTCGGCGGTATTTTGTTGAAGCGTTTTTTCGCAGAAGGAAAATCAGTAAAAGCCGGTGAGTCATTGTATTTGATTGATCCTGAGCCTTATCAAAATGCGTTGAATGAGGCCAATGCCAATATGTTAGAACAGCAGGCGCGGGTAAAACTTGCTCGTGAAGATTCACAACGCCAGAAACAGTTAATTGAAAAAGGCTTTATAAGCCGCCGTGCTTTTGATCAAGCTAAAACCGATTTGACGTTAGCTGAAGCAGCGCTACAGTCAGCCAAAGCGCGTGTCCGGCAAGCACAGCTTGATTATTCTTACACAAACGTGAAAGCGCCTATGAGTGGCGTGACTGGGCGTTCACAATTTTCTGAAGGTAATTTGGTGTCACCTAACACCAGCGTGCTGACAACCTTGTCACAGCTTTCGCCGATTTGGGTGCGGTTTAGTTTTTCGGAAAATGAAATTTTACAGTTCGGGGACTATTTGAACGAAAAAAATGTTCACGGCGTCACGATGATTTTATCTGATGGGTCCGAATATCCGCTGCCGGGGCGTATCAATTTTGCGGCGAGTAAAATTGATACGGTGTTAGCTATGCAGGAAATTCGAGCGACCTTTGAGAATCCTACGTTCAGCATTTTATCAGGGCAGTTCGTGCGTGTTCGTGTTGCCGCAGGCAAGGTGAGAACTGTTTATCGAGTTCCACAAGTGGCTGTATTGACTGGCGATTTAGGGAGATATGTGTACGTCATTAATGACGATAATACATTAGTATCCAGGGCAGTGACCGTTGGAAACTGGCTTGGAAAAGATTGGATCATTGAAAAGGGATTGAACCCTGGCGATCGCATCGTGATCGATAATTTGATTCGGTTGGCGCCTAATAAACGGGTTGAACCACGCGCTCAAGTTTCTTCGCAATTAACAGAAACCACCGCGATATCGAAATAATGCAATTTTTTTCACTCTACGTTTGCTATGGCTCGTTTTTTTATTGAACGGCCGATTTTTGCGTCGGTAATTTCTATTCTGATTGTTTTAGCCGGATTCGCTGCGGCGATACAATTGCCAATCGAACAATATCCTAAAATCACACCTCCGACGGTGGTGGTAACAGCGACTTATCCGGGCGCTAATGCAGAGACACTGATAAAAACTGTCGCAACTCCCATCGAAGAAAAGATGCATACCTTGGAAGGATTGTTGTATTTCAATTCGAGCGCCGATTCTAGCGGAAGAGTAACGATTACGCTTACATTTGAAATTGGTACTGATATCGATCGTGCGGTTTTTAATGTCAGTAACGAAGTCAATACTGCGCTGGCGCGTTTGCCCGAGGATGTACGGCGTACCGGTGTTACCGTACAAAAACGCACGAATGAATTGTTGCAGGTATTCGCATTTACTTCTCAAGATAGTCAACATACGCCCTTATTTCTGAGCAATTTTATTACCAGCAATATGTTGGATGAAATCAGACGGGTACCGGGAGTCGGGGAAGCGCGGATTTTTGGCGCCCAGGATTACTCAATGCGTATTTGGTTGCGGCCCGATCGTATGGCGCAGTTGGGAATTACCACTAGTGATATCGTCAATGCAATACGCACTCAAAACGCGCAACAAGCGATCGGAAAAATTGGCCAAGAACCTGCTTTGGCGGATCAACAGTTGGTCTATACCGTGACAGCCAAAGGGCGTTTGTTACAACCCGAGCAATTTGAACAGATTATTTTGCGCGCCAGTGGCGCCAGTGGTGTTTTGTATCTGAAGGATGTGGCGCGTATCGAACTTGGCGCACAAGATTATGCGACACGTACCTATATCAATCGTGAATTGGGCGTTGGCGTGGGTATTTTTTTGCGCACCGGTGCCAATGCGTTGGACACCGCGCAAGCCGTGAAAGCAAAAATGATCGAATTGCAATCTGGTTTTCCAAAAGGGATGCAGTATGTCATTTCTTATGACACCAGCGTATTTGTCAAAGCATCGATTTGGGAAGTGTTGAAAACATTGGCAGAAGCATTGTTGCTGGTTATTTTGGTGGTGTTTTTATTTTTGCAGACTTGGCGCGCGACGCTGATTCCGATTATTGTCATTCCCATTTCGTTGATCGGCAGTTTCGCGGGTTTGTGGTTGTTAGGATATTCCATCAATACGTTGACATTATTTGCAATGGTACTGTCGATTGGTATTGTGGTTGATGACGCCATCGTGGTGCTGGAAAACATTGAACGCTTAATGTCTGAAGAGAAACTATCGTCGACTGAAGCAGCCATTAAAGCGATGAAACAGATTACCAGTGCGGTGATAGCGATGACGTTGGTGTTAGTAGCCGTGTTTATTCCGGTGGGATTTCTTGGCGGGCTTGCAGGACAGTTGTATCAACAATTTGCCGTGACCATCGCGATGGCGAGCTTCATTTCAGGTATTGTCGCGTTGACGTTAACGCCGACATTATGCGCATTGTTGCTTAAAAACTCCGATCGTTTACCCCGTTATTTTGATGGTTTTAACCGTCGGCTTGAGAATGTTCGAAGTCGATATGTGTGGTTGGTTGGATTAAGCATTCAATATCGAGCACGCAGCCTTTTATTATTTTTGTTAGTCATTTCAGCTGCGGGTTATTTACTAAAGCATATTCCCACTGGCTTTATACCGCCGGAAGACCAGGGCTATGTGATTGCTGCTGTGATATTGCCTGATAGTGCGGCGTTAGGTCGCACGATCAAAACCGCTGATGCGGTTACGCAGGAATTGGCGAAAGAGCCTGCCATGGCTTATCAATTTGCTGTGAATGGAATGGATTTCGTTGGGGGCGGCAATAAAAGCAACGTGTCGACGTTATTCGTGCGCATGAAAAATTGGTCTGAGCGCACCGAAACCGCAAATGATTTGGTTAGTAAATTATCCGCCATCGGAATGCAACAATCGGATGGTATGGTCATTGCTTTTAATCCTCCCGCTATTCGCGGATTAGGAAGCACAGGAGGATTTGAGTTTTATGTTCAGAGCCGCGCCAATAGCGATGTGAGGCAATTGGGTGAAGCGGTTCATGGTTTAATCGAAGCGTTAAAGAAAGAGCCACGCTTGGCGTCTGTGAATACTTTTATGCGCGCGCTTGTGCCGCAATTCTATGTCGAAGTCGATGAGGCCAAAGCTATCACGCAAGGCGTAGCAATCGCTGATATTTATACGGCGTTACAGAGCACGATGGGTACGTTGTATGTAAACGACTTTAACCGCGCAGGAAGAACGTACCGAGTGCAATTACAAGCTGAAGCGCAATATCGCATGAAAGCGGAAGACTTGGGGAAAGTATATGTGCGGTCTAAATCAGATGCGATGATTCCGTTATCTGCACTGAGTAGAATTAAACATGTCGTCGGCCCAGAGCAATTGGAGCACTACAATGGGTTGTTGTCCTCAAAAATCATGGGCACCACGGCGGCTGGCGTGAGTTCAGGTGAAGCGATCGCCTTGGTGGAAGATATTGCTGCGCGTACCTTGCCGGAAGGCTATCAGATCACTTGGACGGGGACTGCTTTTCAGGAAAAGAAGTTAGGTTCTGCGGCTCTATTAGCGGTGAGCATGGCGATTGTAATGGTTTTTCTGATTTTGGCGGCACAATTTGAAACATGGGCATTGCCATTGGCGGTAATTCTTGCAATTCCGTTCGCGATATTGGGCGCATTGCTGGCTATTTTGCTACTGAATATGAATAATGATATTTATTTTCAGATCGGTATGGTGACGCTGATTGCCTTAACTGCGAAAAATGCTATTTTATTAGTTGAGTTTGCTAATCAACAAATGCAACAAGGCGTTGACATTCATCAAGCTGCGATTCAATCAGCACGGTTACGCTTTCGGCCTATTGTCATGACTTCATTGACTTTTATACTGGGGGTCGTGCCTCTCGTCATCGCGTCTGGAGCCGGATCTGCAGCACGTCAATCAATGGGAACAGGCGTATTCGGGGGCATGATTATAGCAACCTGCGTGGCAACCATTTTTGTCCCCTTGTTTTTTTTGTTGATGACTCAAAAAAACGCTGCGCAAAATAAGGTGGAACCATAGATTTCCAATAGGATTACTGAAGAGTGATGTGATTCTTGCGGTATTCGCATCAAAAAGCCTAATCCTAATTGCGTTACAATTAGCGTCATGGATCTCAATAAATCTTATAAAAAAGAAATATCATCATTGGCACAAGATAAATTGCAGGGCGTCAATATCATACTGGTGGGTATGATGGGTGCTGGAAAAACGACCATCGGTAAGGCGCTGTCAGCTTTGCTCGACAAAGACTTTGTGGATTCAGACCATGAAATTCAAGATCGTACCGGAGTAAAAATACCGGTTATATTTGAAATTGAAGGTGAAGCTGGGTTTCGAAAACGGGAGTCTGAAGTTATTTTGGATTTGGTGCAAAAGCGCAATATTGTCTTGGCCACTGGGGGCGGAGCGGTACTCAGTCAAGAAAATCGTGATGCATTGAGGCAAAATGGCATAGTGATTTATTTACGTTCGTCCGTTAATGATCTCTATCGGCGAACGCGACATGATAAAAACAGACCCTTGTTGCAGACTAAAAATCTCCTTGAGCGCTTGAATGAATTACATTTACAGCGTGATGCTTATTATCGAGAAACGGCGCATCTGATTATTGATAGCGGTAAACAAGGAGTACGTTTTCTAATACAAAAATTGATTCGTAAATTAACCACAACAGATTTAGAATTTTTACCCAACTGTCATAGCGGACCTACCATGCAGACCATAACAGTCGACCTTGCCACCGTATCAGAAAAGCGTCATTACCCTATTCATATTGGGCACGGAATACTTAAACAGATCGATTTGGTGTTGCCACATATTCCGCAAAAGCGTGTGGCCATTGTAACGAATGAAACGGTAGCACCGCTTTATTTAAAAGAATTTGCTCAGCAATTAGAAGAAAAAAATGTCAAAGTTATTCCAATCATTTTGCCAGATGGAGAGGCACATAAAAACTGGCAAACATTAAATCTAATTTTTGATGCACTACTCAAAAATCATTGTGAGCGTAATACTACGATCATCGCGCTTGGTGGTGGAGTGATTGGTGATTTGACTGGCTTCGCGGCTGCTACTTATCTTCGTGGCGTGCCGTTTATTCAAATACCGACTTCTTTGTTGGCTCAGGTGGATTCTTCCGTAGGTGGCAAAACCGGAATTAATCATCCTTTGGGTAAAAATATGATTGGTGCTTTTTATCAGCCACGTCTGGTTCTGGCCGATAGCGCAACATTGAATACGTTACCCGACCGAGAATTGTATGCGGGGCTTGCAGAAGTCATTAAATACGGCTTGATTCGCGATCCTGAGTTTTTTGACTGGTTGGAACGTAATATGCACCGCTTGATTGCGCGTGACCCAGAAGTCTTAAATCAGGCTATTCAACGCAGTTGTGAAAATAAAGCAGAAATAGTTGCTGCTGATGAAAAAGAAAAGGGTGTACGGGCTTTGTTGAATTTGGGGCATACTTTTGGACATGCGATTGAAAATGGCATGGGTTATGGTGTTTGGTTGCATGGAGAAGCGGTTGCCGCTGGTATTGTGATGGCGGCAGAATTGTCTTTGCGCATGAAATTAATTAATGACGCCGATGTGGAACGAATTCGTGCGCTTTTTTTACAAGCAAACTTGCCAGTAGTCGCACCAAAGATGAAACCAGAGAGGTATCTTGAATTAATGTTGCTTGATAAAAAAGTGGAAGCGGGAAAAACGCGCTTTATTTTATTGGATAAAATCGGCGAAGCCGTAATGCGCGCTGATATTCCATCAGAAATTTTAAAGGAAACCCTGTTAGCGAGTATGCATGAATAGTTTGGCCACTTATGCCGTATCGACCAACAATTCGAGAGGGCGGGTTATCCAGGAATCTGCTCCCGATGGTCGTAGCGAGTTTCAAAGAGATCGTGATCGCATCATTCATTCTGCAGCTTTTCGTCGATTGGAGTATAAAACACAAGTTTTTGTCAATCATGAAGGGGATTTATTTCGCACTCGGCTGACGCATAGCCTTGAAGTGGCTCAAATTGGGCGTTCGATTGCACGTAACCTCGGTTTGAATGAAGATTTAGTTGAGGCCATTACACTGGCCCATGATCTCGGCCATACGCCGTTCGGACACGCTGGACAAGATGCGTTGAATGATTGCATGCGTGAGCATGGTGGGTTTGAGCATAATTTACAGTCGTTGAGAGTTGTCGATGTACTGGAAGAAAGATATGCAACTTTTGATGGTTTAAATCTATGTTATGAAACACGCGAAGGTATCCTTAAGCATGTATCCAAGAAGAACGCGCAGAAGTTAGGGGAGCTTGGCGAGCGGTTTTTACAAGATAAAAGACCGTCTTTGGAAGCGCAATTGGCTAATTTTGCGGATGAAATAGCCTATAACAATCACGATGTCGATGACGGACTGCGTTCCGGATTGATTACACTGGATCAATTAAAAGAAGTCACCATTTTTTCTCGTCACTTCAAGCAAGTTAAAGACCGATATCCCCATTTAACAGAGCGTCGCGTCGTTTATGAAACAGTGCGGGGTATTATTAATACCTTAGTCAATGACCTAATCCAGCAAAGCCGCCAAAATATTCAATCAGCAGGTATTGTTTCCCTTGCTGATGTACATTCAGCATCACCGCTGATTGATTTTAGCCAAATCGTAAAAAGAGAACAGCAAGAATTGAAAAAATTCCTCTTTAACCATTTATATCGACATTATTTAGTGGTACGTATGAATAAGCGGGCGCAGCATACCATCGAGAAATTATTCGACGCATTTAGCAATGAGATCAGAATGCTTCCGATCAAATATCAGGAAAAATTTAAACGGGAAGGGCATCAAGCAATTGCGGATTATATTGCGGGTATGACTGATCGATATGCGATCAAAGAATACCAGCGTCTGTTTACGATCGCAGAAAATTAAGAATTTAATCGCGATCAGTGATAATGCCATGAACCAGACTGTAATAAATGGTAATACACGAAGCGAGGGTTCGCTGTTAAAATGTGGATTTAGCAAAGTGTTGTCGACCTTTTTGGAAAAACACGCTGTTGCAGTTTTTTATAGGTTTTTTAATGACAACATTGAAGAATGATACTTTTCTGCGCGCATTATTGAAGCAACCGGTTGAATATACCCCCATTTGGATGATGCGTCAGGCGGGTCGTTATCTCCCGGAATATAATGAAACGCGCGCACGGGCGGGTGATTTTCTCTCGCTATGCAAAAATCCCGCTTTGGCAACCGAAGTGACTTTACAACCTTTGGAGCGTTTCCCGCTGGATGCGGCAATACTTTTTTCTGATATTTTGACGATTCCCGATGCGATGGGATTGGGATTATATTTCGCACAAGGCGAAGGCCCCATGTTTGAACGGCCTCTGAGAACTGAGCAAGATATTCGAGCATTGAGCGTTCCGGAGCCTGAAAAACAACTGCGGTATGTCATGGATGCGGTATCTGAAATTCGTAAGGCTTTGAACAACCGAGTGCCATTGATTGGTTTTTCGGGTAGCCCATTTACGTTGGCGTGCTATATGGTGGAAGGGCGCGGCGGAACCGAATTTCGAGAGATCAAAACCATGTTGTACGAGCGCCCAGAATTGCTGCATCATATTCTGGAAGTGAACGCAAAAGCCGTGACAGCCTATTTGAATGCGCAAATCGATTCAGGTGCGCAAGCAGTAATGATTTTCGATACCTGGGGCGGTGCGCTGTCACATTCTGCGTATCAAGAGTTTTCATTGCGTTATATGCAGCATATCGTGGCTGGCTTAAAACGTGAGAAAGACGGCTTGCGCATTCCGAGTATCGTTTTTACCAAGGGCGGTGGGTTGTGGCTCGAAGCCATTGCTGCCATTGGATGTGACGCCGTTGGTTTGGATTGGACCATTGATATTGGTGCTGCGCGTAAGCGTGTGGGAAATAAAGTTGCATTACAAGGTAACTTAGATCCATCAATATTATTTTCAAACCCAGAGGTTATTTCGCGAGAAGTGGAAAAAATCCTGGCCAGTTATGGTGAGGGTAGTGGCCATGTATTCAATCTCGGTCACGGAATTTCGCAATTTACTTCACCTGAGAATGCCGCGGCATTAGTTGATGCTGTTCATACGCGAAGCCGCAAATTTCATGATATGGGAGATAAAGTTAGTTAACTAGTATGCATATTTTGATTATTGAAGATGATTTGGCTATCGCAGCAAATCTATACGATTTTCTTGAGTCGCGCGGTCATAGTGTTGATGCGGCGGCTAACGGTATGGCAGGGTTGCATTTGGCGGTAACACAGCGGTTTGACGCTATTTTGCTTGATTTGGGATTGCCGGGAATGAACGGAATAACTCTGTGCCGAAAATTGCGCCAGGAATCTCAAATCGATACGCCTATTTTGATGTTGACAGCACGCGATACTTTGGAAGATAAACTGATTGGTTTTGAGCAGGGCGCGGATGACTACATGGTCAAACCATTTGCCTTAAAAGAAGTCGAGGCGCGGTTGCTTGCCATGCATAAACGCTACTCCGGTAAAGTTTCTAATCGCACATTAGAAGCCGGTGAGCTTTCTTTTGATCCGAAAACACTTTCTATTCGATTTGAAAATCAGAATGTGAAACTTCCCCCAAAGTGTATACGTTTATTGGCGCTTATGATGAGCGAGCCAGGCAGGGTATTTAGTCGAGAAGAATTGGAGCAAGAAGCTTGGGAGGAAGTGCAAGAGACCAGCGATACTTTACGCAGTCATATGCATATTTTACGACGAGCACTCGTGAAGGCTGGCGGGTATGATCCAATCGAAACAGTCCATGGCTTAGGATATTGCTTAACTTCGCGTGCACAGCTACGAGAATAAACAAAGTCTTCGTTATCGCGTCGCCGTAGCGCTGGCGGCTTTTAGTATTTTTATTGTTGGAACGCTTTGTATCATTCTATATTTTCTATCGGACAATATTGAAGAAGCGCATATCAAGCAAGTGATTGAGATGGAAATGGATCACTTAGTTCGACGGTATCAAAAACACTCCGATTTCAATTCTCAGGCTGGTTTACACCTGAGAAGCTTTGTTATTCGCAACATGGATGACGAATTGCAGATCCCCGCTTATTTGCGCGGTCTCGGTCCGGGATTACATCGAATTCTATACGATACAGAAGATTTATATGTTTTTGTACGGATTATTGATGAGGTTAAATTTCTCGTTGCCTATCGTATCGAATTGCATACACAACGGCTCCGAAAATTAAGATTATCAATCTTGTTGTCTTGGATCGTAGTAATTGCAATTTCATTTTTTGTTGGATATTTACTGGCGAAGGTTTTAGTTCAGCAAGTCACTAATTTGGCAGAGCGAGTCAATTTGCTGGCGCCCGGCGATGTTGGTACTGAGTTGTTAACGCAGCCTGAAATGGATGCAGAGGTGGCTCAACTCGCCCATGCATTGGATGATTATCAAGCACGTATCAAGCGTATGTTGCTGCGCGAGCATGAGTTTACCGCTAATATCAGTCACGAATTGAGAACACCAATCACCACCATTTTAACCAGTTGCGAATTGATGTTAACGGATGATAATTTATCAGAACGCTTACGTTCCCGAATCAAAATGATTGAATCCGCTGCAACTCGTATGGGTGAGCAATTACAAGCATTACTTTTTTTAGCGCGCGAACAATCGCTGGGTGAAGTGGAAACAGTCGCAGTAGCCGAATGTGTTTATGACGCGGTGGATCCAATCTGTATAGAGATGTCGCGCAAGAATCTCGAATTCGAAGTCAATATTCCAAAATCAGTGACTGCCAAAGTAAACCGTCAGGCATTGTATACAGTGCTGATGAATTTATTGCGGAACGCAGTTCAATATACCAATAGCGGTTCGATTTGCGTGGATTTTACTGATCAAGTACTCTCTGTTTCTGATTCTGGCATTGGCATTGAGCCAGCCTATCTGCCTATGTTATATGAACGATTCTTCCGTGGATCCTCAGAAGGTGAAGGGTTAGGAATCGGTTTGGCCATTGTTAAACGAATTTGCGATCATTATCATTGGCGTATTGAAGTCGATAGCATGCCTGGAAAAGGCACTACCTTTTATATTCATCTGAGCTAATGCAATCTTTCGTAAAGGTTTGTTTACCTTCACGCTTTCTTCACATTTCTTGTGTTAACGTTTTCAGCCTTAAGGTTCAGTAATAAAAAACAAGATAACTTGTCATTTATTTATCGCTTAATAAATTCATAACAAGAATCTTGAATTCAAAATGTACGGAATCTTAAAGGGCATTGTAAAAATATTGTGGTGTATCTTTACAAAAAATAGATTTAAATAATCAAAATAAATAGGGAGTTTTGCATGGCAACTTTGCAACCAGTTGTATTATTCTTTGTTGCTGGAGTTTTGGCGGGTGTAATCAAATCTGACCTTAAAATTCCAGAAGCTTTATATAAAAGTTTAAGCTTGTTTTTACTGATCGCCATTGGTTTCAAGGGGGGCGTTTCAATGGCGAAATATGAAATCATGGAAGTATTACCGATTGCACTTTCTATGGTTGTTTTGGCAGCTTTGATTCCTTTGACGGCTTATCCGATTTTGAGATTTGTCGGTAAATTTACTCAAGCCGATGCGGGTGCGATTTCAGCACACTATGGTTCGGTCAGTGCGGTAACTTTTGCGGTGGGCGTGGCATTCTTGCAAGCGAAAGGGGAAACATCAGAAGGCTATATGGTGTTGATCATGGCATTGATGGAAATTCCCGCGTTAGTAACAGGTACCATTCTTGCTCGCGCAGGGGCTAGTGGTGAAAAAACCCAATGGGGTAAATTAATGCATGAAATTTTAACCGGTACCAGCCTATACTTATTAGTTGTGGGTGTGATCATAGGTTATTATGCAGGAACTAAAAAATTAGTTGAGCCACTCGATAAAATGTTCATGGATTTATTCATGGGTGTATTGGCTTTCTTCTTGTTAGAAATGGGATTGTTAGCAGCTTCTCGTTTAAAAGCGGTGATGCAAAAAGGTGTATTTATTGTAACTTTCGGCATTCTTTTCCCACTGACGGCTGGTTTTTTTGGTGCTTACCTAGGATGGTTGTTTGGTTTGTCGCCTGGTGGCACAATGTTGTTGGCCGTTTTATATGCAAGTTGTTCATATATCGCAGCGCCTGCCGCAATGCGTATCGCTGTACCAGATGCGGATCCAGCTATATCTATTGGTGCTTCGCTAGGTGTGACTTTCCCATTTAATATTTTTGTTGGCGTGCCTATTTATTGGCAAATGGCTGAATGGTTCCATAGTATCCAATATTGACAGTGCAATAGGGTTATACTAAGGGGCAGTATTTCAAATTATCAACGAATTCAACAACAAACTATTTAACAAACTTAGAAAGGAAATACCATGGATAACACAATTCCAATGAAGCGTCTCGAGATTGTAATTGGCATAGAGCAACTTGAAGAATTAATGACATTGTTAGGAAAAAGCGGTGTTAAAGGGTATACGGTAATCAAAAACGCTGGCGGATACGGTTCTCGTGGAGCCAGGAATCCGCATGATGTACTTATGGAGCAGGAAAATGTTGTCGTTGTGCTTGCGTGTAAAGATGATCAAGCACAAATCGTAGTGGGTCAATTAAGACCAGTTATGAAACGTTTAGGAGGGATGTGCTTGATTTCTGATTGTTTATGGGTGGAAGGACCAGCAGTTTCTTATTAATTCTTTGAAAACGCGTATTTTAGTTTCTAAGATACGCGTTTTTAATTTAGCTTACTGGATCGCTTAACCTAATGTTTTATGAGCGGAGATTCTGTTAAATTTTCTTCCTTTGATTTCAAAGCAGGTTGTGCGATTGGAAAAGATATTTCCGGTTTGTGTTCCAAAGCAATATCAAGCACCTGATCGATCCATTTCACGGAATGAATATTCAGTTTTTCTTTAATATTTGCTGGAATTTCCGCTAAATCTTTAACATTTTTTTCAGGGATAATCACCGTTTTGATCCCTCCCCGATGCGCTGCTAGCAACTTTTCTTTTAAACCACCAATAGGCAACACTTCTCCACGTAAAGTGATTTCACCGGTCATTGCGACATCAGCTCTAACCGCTATATTTGTAAGTGTTGATACGATTGCGACACAAATACCAATCCCGGCACTTGGTCCGTCTTTAGGAGTTGCACCTTCAGGTAAGTGAATATGAATATCATTTTTTTGGTAAAAATCTTCGGCAATACCAAGTAAATGCGAGCGATTTCTCACTACGGAAAGCGCTGCTTGAATCGATTCCTGCATTACTTCACCTAGTTTTCCTGTAGTGATCATTTTTCCTTTTCCAGGCATTGCTACTGTTTCGATGGTTAAAAGCTCTCCACCTACTTCGGTCCAAGCTAATCCTGTTACTTGACCAACATGATTTTTTTCTTCAGCAATACCGTAGCTGTAACGTCTAACGCCTAAAAACTTATCAAGATTGCGTGAAGTTACGATTAATTTGGTTTTATTTTTTTGCGTTAGCAAAGTTTTTACTGATTTACGGCAAATTTTGGAAATTTCACGTTCCATTGAACGCACACCTGCTTCTCTCGTATAGTAACGAGCAATATCACGCAGAGCATTTTCAGAAACTGACAATTCCGATTCTTTTAAACCATGGTTTTGCATTTGCTTGGTAAGTAAATACCGTTTTGCGATGTTGAGTTTTTCTTCTTCTGTATAACCCGAGAGTTGAATGACTTCCATTCGATCCAGCAGGGCAGGTGGTATATTTAATGTGTTTGCTGTCGCAACGAACATGACATCTGATAAATCGTATTCTACTTCAATATAATGATCAACAAAGGTGTTATTCTGTTCTGGATCAAGTACTTCAAGCAAAGCTGAAGCAGGATCTCCTCGGAAATCCATTCCCATTTTGTCAACTTCGTCCAACAAAAATAATGGGTTTTTTACGCCAACTTTGGTCATGTTGTGCAAAATCTTACCAGGCATCGAGCCAATATAAGTTTTGCGGTGGCCACGAATTTCAGCTTCATCACGGACACCGCCCAGTGACATCCGCACGAATTCTCTGTTAGTGGCACGTGCAATAGATTGACCCAACGAAGTTTTGCCTACTCCTGGAGGTCCTACAAGACATAAAATAGGCGCTTTAAGTTTATTGACGCGCTGTTGGACGGCTAAATATTCAACAATTCGTTCTTTGATTTTTTCCAATCCATAATGATCTTTGTCTAGCTCTGCTTCGGCCGCTTTCAAGTTAGCATTAACTTTACTTTTTTTCTTCCAAGGTAAAGCCACTAATGCATCAATATAATTGCGCACTACGGTTGCTTCCGCAGACATAGGCGACATCAAGCGAAGTTTTTTTAATTCTGATTCAGCCTTTGTATAAGCCTCTTTAGGCATTTTTGCGAGTCTGATTTTCTTTTCTATTTCCTCTAAATCAGCACCATCCTCACCTTCGCCTAATTCTTTCTGAATAGCCTTAACCTGCTCATTGAGATAATAATCGCGTTGACTTTTTTCCATTTGGCGCTTTACTCGACCGCGAATACGTTTTTCAACTTGTAGAATGTCTAATTCTGCTTCTAATAAACCGAGCAAGTGTTCTAAGCGTTTAGAAACGTCAAAAATTTCCAGAATTTCTTGTTTCTGTTCAAGTTTTAATGGCAAATAGGCGGCAATGGTATCTGCTAAGCGACCTGCATCTTCAATTCCATTCAGCGATGTAATAATCTCAGATGGGATTTTTTTGTTCAGTTTCACATATTGATCAAATTGATTGACAATCGTGCGCCTCATAGCTTCTGCTTCGGCATTATTACTCTCTTCGGATGTGATTTTTTTAATATTGGCTGAGAAATAATTCTCTGAGTCAATCACTTCTAGTATTTCTGCCCGATAATTTCCTTCCACTAACACCTTTACTGTTCCGTCAGGAAGCTTAAGCATTTGTAACAGGCTCGCTACGCTGCAGATATGATAGAGATCCTCTGGCTTGGGATCGTCAGTGGAAGCAATTTTTTGCGCAACTAATAAAATGTTTTTATTAGATTCCATCGCATATTCAAGTGCTTTAATGGATTTCTCCCTACCGACGAATAATGGGATCACCATGTGCGGAAAAACAACCACATCGCGTAATGGTAGAAGGGGCAGCACTAGTTGTTCAGAGTTATCATCCACAGAAGTCATGATGTTGGTTTGTTTGTTAAGTAATGGGTTAATTCAAATTTAATGGTTAGATATGTTCACTAACAATAAATTCAAGAGTGAAAGTTTTATTTGTAACAAACTTTCCAAAATTCATTAGATTAGACTTTTATAGTTTTTATACTAATTCGTCAGACTATGATAACTGAATAAGAAGGCTATTTCGATCGCTTAGCTACTTTGGGTTGATCTGAATAGATAAGTATCGGTTTGATATCATTATTAGTTGTGTTGTAATCAATAACGACTTTGGATACATTTTCTAATGAAGGAAGGTCATACATGATGTCCAATAATATTTCTTCGAGGATGGAACGCAATCCGCGAGCACCGGTTTTTCGCGTCAGCGCTTTTTTCGCAATAGTTTTCAAAGCGGCTTCACGAAACTCTAATTCGACATTGCCTTCCATGTTGAACATTTTTCGATATTGTTTAATCAGTGCATTTTTGGGTTCAGTAAGAATCTGAATCAATGCTTCTTCATTTAATTCTTCGAGTGTTGCAACGACAGGTAGCCGCCCAACAAACTCTGGAATCAATCCAAATTTAACCAAATCCTCGGGTTCAACTTGTGCTAAAGCTTTATTAATGTCTTCGCCACTTTGACTTTTAACATTGACGCCAAATCCAATGCCGCTTTTCTCAGTACGCGATCGAATTACTTTATCCAATCCATCAAAGGCGCCGCCGCATATAAATAAAATATTAGTTGTATCGACTTGAATAAATTCTTGATTAGGATGTTTCCTTCCTCCTTGCGGTGGAACCATCGCAATGGTGCCTTCAATCAGTTTTAATAACGCTTGTTGCACACCTTCACCGGAAACATCTCTTGTAATCGAAGGATTGTCTGATTTACGTGAAATTTTGTCGATTTCATCAATATAAACAATACCTGTTTGCGCTTTTTCTGCGTCGTAGTTACATTTTTGTAGTAGTTTTTGAATGATGTTTTCGACATCTTCACCAACGTATCCCGCCTCAGTTAATGCCGTCGCGTCAGCCATAATGAAAGGCACATCGAGTAATCGTGCTAGCGTTTGTGCTAACAGTGTTTTTCCAGATCCAGTCGGACCTACGAGCAGAATATTACTTTTCGAAAGTTCTACTTCATCGTTCTTGCTGAGGTCAACAGTATTTCTGAGGCGTTTATAATGATTGTAAACCGCTACAGAAAGGATTTTTTTGGCCGATTCCTGCCCAATGACATATTGATCTAGGATTTGAGAAATTTCTCGAGGTACCGGTAAATTAGTTTTAACTAATTTAGAGGTTTCGTCATTTTGTATTTCTTCTCGAATAATATCGTTACATAAATCGATACATTCGTCACAGATAAACACCGAAGGACCAGCAATAAGTTTCCTTACTTCATGCTGACTCTTGCCACAAAATGAACAATATAGAAGTTTTTCACCGTTAGCTTTGTCTGGCATATTGATGTCCTACAGTAATCAAATTGAAATACCAAAAAGTTTTGTTAAGTTTTTATGCGCACACATTAACCCATTTAGGTTTTATTTTCATCTCTGTGTGTTAATACGGCATCAACGAGTCCATATTTAACCGATTCGGATGCGCTCATAAAATTATCGCGATCGGTATCTTTTTCTATATCCGACATCGAACGTCCTGTATGTTGTGCCATAATTTCATTCAGTTTGGCCTTAAGATACAGGATTTCACGTGCATGAATCTCAATATCGGACGCTTGCCCTTGAAATCCGCCTAAAGGCTGATGAATCATTACGCGTGAATTAGGTAGGCAATAACGTTTGCCTTTTTGCCCGGCGGTAAGAAGTAAAGCACCCATACTAGCAGCCTGACCAATGCACAAAGTACTAATATCTGGCTTGATGTATTGCATGGTGTCATAGATCGCTAAGCCCGCTGATACCATGCCACCTGGCGAATTGATATAAAAATAGATATCTTTCTCGGAGTTTTCTGATTCAAGAAATAAAAATTGTGCAACGATTAAATTTGCCGTTGTTTCGTTAACAGGACCAACCAGAAAAACGACTCGTTCCTTGAGTAAACGAGAATATATGTCGTATGCTCGTTCGCCCCTTCCGCTGGTTTCAATCACCATCGGAATTAATCCTAGATTTCTTGGTTCTAGATCTGACATATGATCAGTTACTGGTTTCATGTTGTGGCAGTTCCATTAGTTCATCGAAAGTTATAGATTTGCTGGTGATTTTTACTTTATCGTATGCCCATTTGACGACATTTTCTTCTAATACTAATGCTTCGGCCTCTTGTAAATGTTCTTTTGAGGAATAATGCCATTTAACAACTTGTTCCGGATTTTCGTAACTTTGCGCAATCTCTTCGATAAGATTGCGGACTTGTTCGGGTTTTGCTTTCAGGGAATGAAGCTTTACCAGTTCAGCTAGAATCAATCCCAATTTAACACGATATTCAGCTTTTTGTTTGAAAAGCTCTGGTGCAAGCTGCATGTCTGTCGATTTTATACCTCGGCTTTGTAAATTATTTTGTGCCTCTTGCATAAGCCTTTCTGTTTCTTGTTCGATTAAAACACTGGGTGCATCAATTTGAGTTGCATCCAATAGAATTTGCATAATTTGTTCTTTGAGCTTTGATTTTATTCTTTTGGTCGTTTCATTTTCTAAATCGCGTTTAATTGCGTCACGTAATTCTTTCATTTCACCGCTAACAATACCTAGAGACTTTGCGAAATCAACATCGATCTCGGGCAATACCGGTTTATTCAATTCAAGAAGTTTTACTTCAAAGACAACGGTTTTATTGGCGAGATCTTTACTATGATAATTATCTGGAAATTTTACATCGAATGATTTAACGTCGCCTGGCTTCATACCGACCAGCGCCGATTCAAAGTCCTTAAGAAATCTTCCTTCGCCAATAATTAATTGAATATTTTGTGCTTTCCCTCCAGCAAAATCTTTGCCATCTAATAATCCATGAAAATCTATTTTTACTTGATCACCTTCTTGCGCATTACGATCATTGATTGATTCGTAACGAGTTTGGCGTTTTCGTATTACTTCAAGTGTTTTATCAATATCATTATCGGATATTTGTACTTCGGGTTGTTCTAGAGAATGTTGGCTTAAATCGCCAATTGAAATCTCGGGATAAACTTCGAAAGTGGCCGTGAATTCGTAGGAAGTTGAAGCGTTATCGCTCGCTGAATTGCTTTCGAAGTGCGGATAGCCTGCAATTCTTAAATTATGGTGTTTGGTGGTATTGGTAAATTCTTCATGAATTTTATCGCTCAATGCTTCCTGATGCGCTTGAGCGCCATACATTTGAGCGATGATTTTTAATGGAACTTTACCAGGACGAAATCCTGCTAATTTGGCTGTTTTTGCTAGTTTTTTTAAACGATTATCAATTTCAGACTGAAGTTTCTCAGGGGTAATTGAAATTGCTACGCGTCGTTTCAACGCACCAAGGTTTTCTATATTGGATTCCATTCAAATTCCTGATTCATAAATATTCACACAAGTATCAAACCATTATCTGACAGTAAATCTAAATTCAAGTAATAAAAAGAATAGTACGAATACATTTATTAGTTGATTTGGTGCGAAAGGGGGGACTCGAACCCCCACACCTTGCGGCGCCAGAACCTAAATCTGGTGCGTCTACCAATTCCGCCACCTTCGCGATTAAATACTGCCATCAGAGTAATCTGATCTTGTCGGATTATACCTACTATTGAAACGAATCGCAGCTAGGCTTTACACTGTTGTTAGCAAAAAATCGTTTCGCCACTAACATGAGCGCTATCTGGTCCCATCAAATATAGATAAGTTGACATGATGTCTTCAGGTTGGCGCAGTGTGTGTTTCATTTCACCCGGATGCGTTTGTGCTCGTTGTGGAGAATTAACCACACCGGGGGTTACGCTATTAATGCGCAAATGCGGTATGGATTGTTCCCATTCATTCGCTAGGCTTTTCACTAAAGCTTCCATGCCTGTTTTGGCTACGACAAAAGCGCCCCAGTAGGCCGTTGGATTGCTGGTGTGCGAATCTGAAGTCACAATAATACTTGCGTCTGGAGCAGATTTAAGTAGTGGTAAACAGGCCTTTGTTAATGCGAAAGGCGCGATTAAATTAACTTGAAGAATGGTACGCCATTGTTCAATACTTTGATGCTCGATGGGACTTAATCCATATAAAAAAGCGGCATTATGAAGAATTCCATCCAAACGCCCAATTTGCTGCGCTATTGATTGAGCGGTTATCTGAAAATCCTGTTCTTCTGCTTTCTCAAAATCCAAAGGATAAATAATTGCTTCAGCCTTTCCTAACAGTGCGATTTCGTCATAAATCGATTCTAATTTTTTTACTTTACGGCCATGCAAAATGACTGTTGCACCATGTGCTGCGTAGGCAAGTGCAGCCGCTCGTCCTAATCCTTGACCTGCTCCAGTAATAAGAATGACGCGATCTTTAAGTAAATCATTTGGAGGTAAATAATCTTTAACGGTATTCATGCTTAGAATTTATCATGATTGTGATTTATTGAGAAAATAAAAGTGGCTTCGTGGGTTGAATAAAAAAACCCTCAAAGAATCTTTGAGGGTTTTTTATTTGAATGAATCGTGGTTGAGTTTTACATGTCCATGCCGCCCATGCCGCCCATACCACCCATACCGCCGCCCATACCACCACCAGCTGGACTTTCTTCTTTTGGTAATTCTGCGACCATCGCATCGGTGGTCAGCATCAAACCTGCAACAGAAGCCGCATTTTGTAAAGCAGAGCGGGTAACTTTTGTTGGATCCAATACACCCATTGCAACTAAATCACCATATTCGCTTGTTGCGGCGTTATAGCCAAAATTTCCCTGATTTTCAGAAACTTTGTTGACAACAACTGAAGGTTCATCGCCGCAGTTGGTAACAATTTGACGCAGAGGTTCTTCAAGTGCACGCAACACGATTTTGATGCCGGCCTCTTGATCGTGATTGTCTCCTTTGGTTTTCTTAACAGCAGCCGCTGTACGCAGTAATGCTACGCCACCACCAGGAATCACGCCTTCTTCCACAGCCGCGCGAGTTGCGTGTAATGCATCTTCAACGCGTGCTTTTTTCTCTTTCATTTCAACTTCGGTTGCTGCGCCCACTTTGATTAATGCAACGCCGCCTGCCAGTTTGGCTACGCGCTCTTGCAGTTTCTCTTTGTCGTAATCGCTAGTAGCTTCGTCAATTTGCGTTCGAATTTGTTTGACGCGACCTTCAATGGTGTTGGCATTTCCAGCGCCATCAATGATCGTGGTGTTTTCTTTACCAATTTCGATACGTTTAGCTTGACCTAAATCATTTAACGTTGCTTTTTCCAAAGTTAAACCAACTTCTTCTGCGATAACGGTACCGCCGGTCAGAATCGCGATATCTTCTAACATAGCTTTACGACGATCACCGAAACCAGGCGCTTTTACCGCGCAAGTTTTGAGGATGCCACGAATGTTGTTAACGACTAATGTTGCTAAAGCTTCGCCGTCAACATCTTCCGCAATGATTAGCAATGGTTTGCCCGCTTTGGCTACTTGTTCCAGCACTGGCAATAGTTCACGAATATTAGAGATTTTTTTGTCGTGCAGTAAGATGTAAGGGTTATCGAGTAAAGCGATTTGTTTCTCTGCGCTACTGATGAAGTATGGAGATAAGTAACCGCGATCGAATTGCATACCTTCAACGACTTCTAGTTCATTTTGTAAACCTGAGCCATCCTCAACGGTAATCACGCCTTCTTTACCGACTTTATCCATTGCATCAGCAATGATTTTCCCAATTTCAGTGTCGGAATTCGCAGAAATGCTACCTACTTGCGCGATCTCTTTTGCGGTTGCACAAGGTTTAGACAGTTTTTTTAATTCTCCGACGGCGGTTATGACAGCTTTGTCAATGCCGCGTTTGAGATCCATAGGATTCATTCCTGCAGCAACATATTTCATGCCTTCTTTGACAATGGCTTGCGCTAAAACGGTCGCTGTTGTTGTGCCATCGCCCGCAACATCAGAAGTTTTGCTGGCTACTTCTTTGAGCATTTGTGCGCCCATGTTTTCAAACTTATCTTTCAGTTCGATTTCTTTGGCAACCGAAACGCCATCTTTAGTAATGGTTGGCGCGCCGTAAGAACGATCTAAAACAACATTGCGGCCTTTCGGGCCTAATGTGACTTTGACCGCATCGGCCAATATATTGACACCAGCAACCATTCTATGACGTGCGGAATCACCAAATTTAACTTCTTTAGCAGACATAAATTTTCTCCTAATTACTTTCTAAAATAAATATTGAGTTAATGCACAAAGTGAATTACTTGCCTTCGATAACACCCATGATGTCTTCTTCGCGCATGACTAAAAGCTCTTCACCTTGAATTTTGACTGATTGGCCGCCGTATTTACTAAAGAGTACTCTGTCACCAACTTTTACTTCTAATGGGTGGACTTTGCCATCGTCGCCAACTTTTCCTTTTCCAACAGCGATAATTTCTCCTTGATCAGGTTTTTCGGCGGCGCTATCTGGAATAACAATGCCTGAAGCGGTTTTGCGCTCATCTTCCAAACGCTTTACCACAACGCGATCATGCAAAGGACGAATCTTCATATTTTTCTCCTATTATTTATGGTTAAAAAGCTATGCAAATTAATCTACATTTCAAGTCGTCATAACTTTTGTATGTGATTTAAGAACTAAGTTAATAGTTAACAGAGATTCTAGCACTCATTAACTATGAGTGCTAATAATATGAATTCTTTTTGAGAATTTCAAGACAAGGAGGTATTTAAATATAACGATTTGATTTTAAGTAAAAGAGCTAATTTTTCTTGAAAATAGCGAGAATGATAATTGGGATTATTGCTGATGTGAGACGATTTATTTCCACTCTTCGTGGTTATTGGCGAAAAATTCGAAGAGTGGATTCTGAGAATATGTAAGCAGAATTAATGACCAGATTCGCGGATGTGTTTCATTGCCTCTGAAGTGTGTTTTGCGGATTCTTCTCCATGTCCCATTTCGGCGTGTTTAATCGCTTCTTCTAGGTGTTTTACGGCCTCATCCATATGCTTGTGAGCTTCAGCATGTTCTTTGCCAGCGGCTTTAGCATGCGCTAGACTGTCTTTCGCGTGTTGTAGCGCTTCCTTAGCATGTCCCATTTCCCCGTGCGCTTGCGATTTTCCGGCATGTTCCATAGCTTCGGAGGTGTGTCCAGCATCAGCGGCAATAAGTTGGGTGCTTACGAATAGCGCTACTGTGCTAATAAACATAGGTATTATTTTCATGGTAACTAATTCCCTCTAAATTGTTATAAAAATAAAAGATCAATCTTATTGTCATGCATTGAATGAAGACGCTGATTCTGAACATCAACTTGGTATCCAGTTTAAATTAGAAAGTTTTATTCCTCCAATGCATCGTTCATTTATATCACAAATATGAAAGAATAGGGCGGTTGTAAAGGATCATCATTTAAGTTTGTGCTTATCCACATAGCTACGCAGCTCTGATTTATTGTGTATATTTAATTTGTCATAAATCGATGTTAAATGGTTACGCAAAGTGCTCTCGGAAATACTTAATCTTGCGGCAACGATTTTTCCCGGTAATTCAACATTTTCAATCATCGTAAAAAACACTTTCTTTTCTTTGGGGGTTAGTTTGTGAATTTCATTCTTGTTTTGGATATGGCTTTTTTTGAGACTTTGTAAAGATAGCTCATTGAGCAAGCGAATAATGGTTGATTGACTTAACCATAATTGTCCTTCATGAACCTTTTCAATGGCTTTTATAATGGTATCTAAGGGAAATTCCTTTTCTAAAAATCCGCGTGCGCCTGCAAGAAGGAATCTGTCATAGATTTCTGCATGTTGTAACCATTTGAAAATTAGAACTTTTGCGTGTGTTTTAACAATCAAGTCGAAAATTGTTTCTAGATATTCTTCTTCTTCTTCTTCCAGATTTGGATTAATGATGATGATATTGGGTAAGTCTTTATCTAAATTAAGTAGAGATTCTGTGCAATTGGAATAATTTCCAACAACAATCATCGTGCTGTTTTGTTGGGCTATCAACTTTTCTAAAGCATATTGAATAATGCTGTCTTGACCAACTAGCACAATTCGGATAGGTTTATAAAACGATGAAATATTCATAATGTTTATGGTAATGTTTCAAAGAACATGACCATCAGTTTTTTTATTGTAACCTGATGAATATATGAACTTGAATTGCAATAAATTATATTATCATTCTTGTTGCGAGTTTTTCGTTAGTTACTTTTTTTAGCACGAAGTGCTCTTATTTTTTTAGGATCAACTATTAGAGAGCGGTATATCTCTACTCGATCATTGGGTTTTAGAATCGTATTAAATGGTACGAAATGTCCAAAGATGCCAATTTTATTTTTTGTCAGTGTCACATCAGGAAATTGATCTAAAATACCCGATTGCATAATCGCATGTTCGACGGTACTGCCCGTATCTACTGTTATTTGCTTAAGAATTTGTAGATCAGGTAGTGCATATGCAATTTCGACTTTGAAAGACTCAGGATGGTTTGTCATAGATTTCTTCAGCGCGTTTTATGAAAGATTCAACAAAGTTGTTAGCAATCATGTGAAAGACTGGACCGAATAATTTTTCCAAAATTTTGCTGGAAAATGTGTAACGTAGCCGGAAATTAATTTTACAGGCGGCGTTTCCTAGCGAAATAAAATGCCAGTATCCTTCCAGTTGTTCGAACGGCCCATCAAGTAAGCTCATTTCAATCAAAGCATCTTTATCTTCTTTATTGGCGGCAGGGGTATTGATGGGGTAACGCTTATTTTCAGTAGTAAAACTATGCTGAATTTGATGATAATTAATATTAACCGTAGCATGCGCACAAACATCATTTTGAATAACGACGGATGTCCCTCCACACCAAGGGAGAAACTTTGGATAATCTTCAACATTATCCACTAATGCAAACATTTGTTCCGCTGAATATTCGACTATAACTGATTTTTCTATTTCTGCCATAAAAGTAAATTGTTGTTGCTAATGAGACAGCATCTAAAAACTGATAAAATTAAGTCCGCTAATTCCTGATGTTACATTCTTGATGAGTATAGTACAAAACAAAAAAGCCTTTCACGATTATTTTATCGAGGAAAAATACGAAGCAGGGGTCGTTTTGCATGGGTGGGAGGTAAAATCTATTCGTGATAGTCGAGTACAGCTTAAAGAAGCTTATGTGATGATACGAAATGGTGAATTGTATTTGATTGGCTGTCATATTAGCCCGCTCAAAACGGCTTCAACACATATTAATCCTGATCCTATTCGAACACGTAAATTACTGCTTCATGCGGAAGAGATTAAACGACTTATAGGAAAGGTCGAGCGGGCAGGTTATACGCTTGTTCCGTTGGATATTCACTATAAATCGGGCAGAATTAAGCTTGAAATTGGATTGGCCAAAGGAAAGAAACAACACGATAAAAGAGAAACTGAGAAACAAAAAGAATGGGAACGTACTAAACAGCGTTTAATGCGTGACAAATAATTGCTACTAATCGATTGAAGAACTTTTTATTTATGAATAATCAAAAACCAATTGCAGTATGGTTATTAATATGTTGTGCCTTGGTATTCGCCATGATTGTTGTGGGTGGGGTAACCCGTTTGACCGATTCTGGACTTTCCATCGTTGAGTGGCAACCAATCGTGGGTACTTTGCCTCCAGTAACCCAAAACGACTGGGAGATTTTATTAGAAAAATACCGCGCCACACCACAGTACCAAAAAATTAACAAAGGCATGAGTATCGATGAGTTCAAAGGTATTTTTTGGTGGGAATATTTTCATCGTCTATTAGGTCGTTTAATAGGCTTGGTGTTTTTTATTCCATTTGTTTATTTTTTAATTAAAAAACGTATTGATCGATCGTTAGGGGCGAGGTTGACGGGAATATTTATTCTTGGTGGGTTACAGGGATTTATGGGATGGTATATGGTGATGAGCGGTTTGGTGAACGATCCTCATGTGAGTCAATACCGCCTGACCGCGCATTTAGGGTTGGCTATCGTTATTTTTGCGGCGATGTTTTGGGTTGCTTTGGGTATATTGTCTCCAAAAACAGATAATTCTGATGTTGATGCAGTGATTCGGCCGCTTCGCCAATTTTCAATTGGTTTGTCGATATTAATTTTTATTATGATTTTGTCAGGTGGTTTTGTTGCTGGGATTCGGGCGGGTTTTGCCTATAATACATTTCCGTTAATGAACGGACATTTCATACCTCCAGAAATTTTTATGCTGGAGCCTTGGTACCGTAATTTTTTCGACAATATGGCAACAGTACAGTTTGATCATCGTTTGATTGCTTGGATATTGGCTATTCTAGTACCGCTATTTTGGTTTCGGTCGAGAAAGTATGGATTATCAGCAACGACTCGACTTGCTTGTAACCTCTTCTTATTAATGCTTGTTATTCAAATCAGTTTAGGTATCTCAACACTGTTATACGTAGTGCCGATTCCTTTGGCGGCATCACATCAAGGAGGAGCTGTTTTGTTGCTGGCTGCGTCGTTATGGGTTACTCACCGATTAAGAGTAACTAAAATTACGTAAACTATAGCTTCAAAGAAGTACAAACATCGCATTAACAAATGAATGATTTAAGCTGGTTCGTTTAAGCCAAGTCTTTCCATGCGATAACGTAATGATCTTACGGTAATGCCGAGTACTTTGGCCGCTTTTGTTCGGTTATAGCGATTTTGTTCCAATGCTTTCTCGATCGAATTTTTTTCGAGTTTGTCGAGAAAGTCTTGTAACGGTATGGCTTCTTCATCAAAGGAAGATTTGAGTTTTATTTGCGGTGCATTGATTTCATTTTTTGCCGGAATCTTAAATTTTTCTGGCATTTGTAATTCATCATGACCAATTTCACAATCCGAGTTGAGGGCTAAAGTGCGTTCCAAGATATTTTCAAGTTCACGAACATTGCCTGGATACTCGTAACGCATCAATAATTCAAGAGCTTCTTTTTTAAGCTGACAAGGAGCTCTGTTCGCTTCTGCACAAAGTTTATTGATAATGTTTTCGGCAATGATCGGAATGTCTTCTTTCATTTCTCGTAGAGATGGCATATTTAACTCAATGACATTCAAGCGATAATATAAATCTTGGCGAAACTGCCCTAATTCTACGCATTGAGCGAGTGTTTTGTGTGTGGCGCTGATGATGCGTACATCAACGGTTTTTTCTTGGGAATCACCAATCCTGCGAACTTGTTTTTCTTGAATGACGCGTAGCAATTTTACTTGCATCGCCAAGGGTAAATCCGCTACTTCATCTAGAAAAAGTGTGCCGCCGTGAGCCATCAGAAAAAAACCATCATGATCCTTGTCGGCACCTGTGAAGGCACCTTTCTTATAGCCAAAAAACTCGCTTTCCATGAGATTGTCTGGAATTGCACCGCAATTTACCGCGATAAAAGGCTGTGAATGCCGTGCGCTCCTTTCATGAATCATACGAGCGGCTAATTCTTTTCCGCTACCGGATTCTCCGTTGATATAAACTGCGGCCTGACTGCGTGCAAGTTTATCGATTGTTGCCCTTAATTGGTGCATGGGAGGAGAGTTTCCCAGCAGTGTGCGCTGATTCGGATACGACTGCCCGTGAGTAGGAATACTTAAAGCAGATTTTACTAAATCACGCACTTCTTTTAATCCAACTGGTTTCGACAAATAATCGAATGCACCTGCTTTAAGCGCAGCGACTGCATTTTCAGGCGTTCCATGCGCAGTAATGACCGCGACTGGAAGATCGCTATAAAATTGATTGATGTACCTGACTAACTCTAATCCTTCTCCATCAGGTAAGCGCATATCTGTTAAACACAGTTGAAATGTATTATTGTTCAATAATTTCTTTGCGTCACCAATCAATTGCGCGCTTGCAACATCCATACCCATGCGTGCTAATGTTAATTCAAGCAATTCAATAATATCGGGTTCGTCATCAACAATTAGAATTTTTGTCGAATGAGTTTTGTCCTGTGAGTACGTATTGTTTATTTTATTCATAAAAGTTATTGAATAGTGTTGCACTTAATTCTAAAGTGAGCTCCGGCAGAATTTTCAATGAATTCAATAACTGCATGATTTGCTTCGCATAATTCTCTTACAATAAATAACCCAAGACCGGTGCCTTTGGATGAAGTAGTGTAAAAAGGCTCAAAAATTTGTTTCCTTTTTTGAACATCCAATCCTGCGCCATCGTCAATAATGTCAAGGATCGTGTTATTTTTCTGTGCGTCGATTGATAAATTGATTCGAATGCTATTTTCCTGTTGGGTACAGTATCTCAGTGCGTTACTACATAGATTCCAAAGTATTTGATTGAGATGGTCGCTATCAAAAGTGATTTGGTGATTTCTGATTCCGTTAAAACTAAAAATATTTCTATTAATTCTTTTTCCTAAGCAAAATTCATCAAGAAAATTTTCTATAAAAAGATAACCGTTGATGACAATCGGATTGGAAGTAGGTTTTCGGTTGAGTTGTAGAATATCTTGGACAATTTTATTGAGACGTCGCGTATTGTCAGAGATGATGTGCATAAGACGTGTATCGCTACTAGTGACGTTATCATTTTCCTGAAGTAATTCGGTTGCATGATTGATTGCTGAAAGTGGGTTGCGAATTTCATGAGCGATATTTGCCGTCAAACGTCCCAACGCAGCTAGTTTTAATTGTTGCAACTGTGCTTCCAAACGACTCATGTCTTCAAGAAAAATAACAGCTCCATTGCGCGTAGTTGACTGTATTGGAACCCATCTAACATGGGTCAATGTGTTGGTACAAGTAATGCGTAATACTTCTGTGTGTCCAACATTCCATTTTTTTTGCCAGTTTGATATTAAATGAACAAGTTCGGGTGGAAGTTCCGATATTTTTAGGAAATTTGCTCGATGACTGCTTAAGTCAATATTGAGCATGGTTTCTGCTAATGCATTGCTTTGTCGGATATTTTCATCCTCATCAACGACGAGAATTCCTTCTGTTAATTCTTGTATAATCAATTGATTAACTTGAGACATATTGGCTAAATCAACGCCTCGTTCTTTGGCAAGTTTTTCACTTTGTAAGGTGGTTTTCGCGAGTTGTTGTGCGAGCCAAGCTACTGCAAAATAGGCCATGCTTAGCAGGCCTGCTTGAGTGTATTGCGCAGAATAAGAAGTTATCGTTATGGATGCATAAACTTCTTGTAGTAGCAGACTTATAGTCGCGATTGATGAAAAAAACAGCGCCATGCGTCCTCGGCCAATCAATCCTGCGACAGCGAGCGAGATTAATGCTAAACCGCCTAATCCACTTTGTATTCCACCGCTGGTGTAAAGCATAAACGCAAAAAAAAGAATATCGCCACAAATTTGGAAAAAAAGCTGCCAATCCAGTGTAGAAAAGCGAAATCGCGTTAATCCTATGCACAAACAGCTAAATAAAACATATCCGGCAACGGTATGAATAAATGGCATATAACGATATACACCAAAGCCTGTTTGATTAAAGTTCCATGCAACCAGAATTAGGGCACATCCGATTAATAATCGGTAAATACAGAAGTATTGCAAAAGACGCCAGCGTTGTTCGGAATGGTTGGATTCAGATAATTCGAGACTAAGCAGCGTATTATTTTTGCTGTGATTAGGTTTTTCACTGCTTATAGGGAATAAATAGGCAGTCACAGTATTGACTAAATTAAGTTTTTTTATACTCATCACGATGTATTACAGAGCAAAAATATTGATTTTCATCATCGCTAACGGCTTCTTTTTTAGGAATGTGAGTGTTGCAGTGAACGCAACTGACCATATCCTCGATGGGTTCCAAAGAATCCTGTGTCTTATTTTTTTGAATTTTCTGTATTTTGATGATCCAGAAAATGAATATCACAACAATAATCAAAAAGAAAATTTTCGCCATTTGCAAACTTCTCTTATGAAATAATGATTTTAAACATAGTATAGCAATTTGTATTTTAGGCTAAATATTGAAATAGCTACGTAAAAATATCCTTATGTGTTTGCTGTGGATCAATAAAACGGGGGAGCTACAGAAAGGGCGGTAGCCTGTCAAGTCGGAAAAACTATTGCTTTGTTGAAGGGAAGCAAGTAGCAGGGGGGAGTGGTTTTTTAGATGATCGTGGCTTGAATTCTATAAATTAATTGTTGCTTTAAATCGGCTTCGGTTTTATAAACAATATGATTGTACTGGCGGGTATCAAAATGGATTTTTTTCAAATAGTCATTTCTCACCATCCAAATAACCGGTATTCCAAGACCTAGAGCAAAGCCAGCTTCAAAATAGACGCCACCGCGGTTTCCAGTAAAATCAGCAACCAAATATTTACTTTTTCGAATCTGCGCAATGATTTCGTCGCATATTTTATTGTTATGTTGTTCCGAATCGATTCTTATACATTGGGTTCCATCGAGTTCAATGGCTTCTTTAATACTTTGATAATAGCTATTCATTTTATTATTGAACCACATTGCGACAAAAGCTTGGTTGCTCTCTTTATTAGGTTTATTTTGTAATTCCGATATTCTGGACCAACCTTTTGCTGTAATTTGAAATTGTATAGATCCGTCCATGGTTTCAAATAAAATTTTAACGTAACCAAGGCATTGTAGTTCTTTTATTGTCTATGAAGCTGATGGTGCATCATATGCATAAAGATACCAAGCTTCGTTTTTTTTAATTGAAATATTGTTGCTAGGGTGATCAGCTTTATGAGAGAGGTTAAGCAAAGCTTCATCAAAAAGTTGCGATGGAGATGGATATTGTGAAATTAGGTCAGCGATTGTTTCTAAAGTCCAGTCACCGTTCTTACCTGTTTTATCCGTGGTGATTTGAGAGTGAATATCGATGCCGCGGCATTTGCGTTGCGCTAATACATTGGTTATTTTGTTTTTGTTTATGTTATTGCGATCGAGTTCTGATTTCGCCTGATCTGTGATGGAATAAATGCCACAAATCTCATCCCAGTAAATGTCAGATAAAAAATCTTTTTTATATTGACAGAGTATTCCGGTTAAATAAGAAGCTTTTTGTTCGGTCATTTTCTTTATTGTAGAAGGTAAGGATGTCAAAAATCAGTAAAAGCGATAGAACTATCTTTCCGCTGTTGGATATGAAATTATGGACTAGGGCAGGGCAATAGTATACTTTTCAAGCGGGGTAATTTATCTTATGGATCGGAGGGAATATGAGACACTTAGTTGCTTTGATTTTTAGTTGTTTTTTCCTGATTGTTTCGTCAGCGGCTATGGCGGAAACGGTTACGGTCAAGATACAGGATTTTAGCTTTATTCCGAATGCAATTTCGATCAACAAAGGCGATTCGATTACTTGGACCAATCAAGATAGCGCCGTGCACAGTACCACGCAAGATGCTACGTTGTGGAGTAGCGATTTGAGTCAGGGTGCTTCATTCAATTTTGTATTCAACGATGCTGGCACATACACGTATTCTTGCCGTTTTCATCCTGCGATGCGCGGTACTGTCACTGTTGCGGATACCGGAGCGGTAAATCCGACATCCTGCTTTTTTAAATGGGCGGAAACTAATTATGCACAGTTTTTCGCTCCTGCGGGCAACGATAGTTTTTTGAATTTTCCGCCTTATACCTATCGTTTTTATTCCGCGACTAATTCCTATTTGGCGGTTTCATCAACCGATAATCATGTGTATTACATGTTTGGTTCCGATGGAGTTATTCGTGATGCCGGTGTATTGACTGATTGGCTGGCTACTTCGGCTTGTCAATAAATTGCTTGCAATGAAAATTCTTTAGATTTTGTATTTGAAACGTAAAAACTTTATAAATAATCCAGTTGTTTTCTATGGTATCAACAGAAAAAGGAAAAAATATGGCCAAGAGTTCCTTGCAGAAGCTAAAAGAATTAGGACAAAGCGTTTGGTTGGACGATATCAATCGTGAAATGCTGGAAAATGGTGAACTAATCGAATTAATCGAAAGAGATAGCGTTTCTGGCATCACTTCTAACCCCGCTATTTTTGAAAAAGCGATTACCGATAGCACCGCTTATGATGATGCCATTTCGTCGCTTAAGAAAAGCAACGTGCCACCTATTGCTATTTATGAAACACTGGCTTTGGAGGATGTGCGCAAAGCTGCGGATTTATTTTATCCCGTCTTCGAGCGATCAAAAGGTCGCGATGGATTTGTCAGTTTAGAAGTTTCTCCTTATTTGGCAAATGATACGGAACAGAGTATTCAAGAGGGCAAGCGATTATGGAAAGAGTTGGATCGTCCCAATACGTTAATAAAGGTTCCGGCAACGGAAGTGGGGTTACCTGTCATTGAGCAGTTAATTGCCGAAGGAATCAATGTCAATGTTACGTTGATATTCAGTGTGTTGCGTTACCAACAAGTGGTCGAGGCATTTCTGCGGGGATTGGAAATTCGTGTTAAACAGAATAAACCGATCGATCACATTATTTCAGTCGCTAGTTTTTTCCTAAGCCGGATTGATGTCATGATCGATAAACAGCTCGATGAACAAGCGGCAAAAAGTAATGATCGACGCTATCTTGAGTTACGTGGTCAAGCTGCCATTTCCAGCGCGCGCATTGCCTATCAATACTATCGTCAATGGATTCAAGGCGAACGCTGGCAAGCTTTGTCAAAGCTGGGAGCAAACCCTCAGGCACTGTTATGGGCTAGCACTGGTACTAAAGATAAAAGTTATAGCGATATCAAATATGTCGAGGCGCTTGTGGCAAAGGATACCGTCACTACGCTTCCACAAGAAACATTAGAGGCTTATCGCGATCATGGAAATCCCATCGTGCGGATTGATCAAGAATTACAGCAAACGAATCAAGTGCCTTTAGACTTAAAGAAAATGGGTATTGATCTTGAAGTAATCGGCAAGCAGCTTGAAACTGAAGGCGTGGAGAAATTCATCAAGCCTTTTGATAAATTGTTAAAAAGCATCGAAGAATGGGATGGGAAAGGAAAAAAATGATTCATGCCGATAGCGGAATCGATCAGTAAAACAGGTAAGTCAGTTATGAACAAATCCGACAAGCCTGGCAATATTTGCGCAGTGCAAAAAATTGAAATTGCTGATGAAGCATACGATCAGCGAATCGATAATTTTTTATTGAAGCGGCTTAAGAATGTGCCTAAAAGCCATGTTTACCAACTGCTGAGAAGTGGTCAAGTGCGTGTCGATGGCAAAAGGATTCGTGCCGATTATCGTTTGCAAATAGGCAATACCCTCAGAATTCCGCCTATTTTTCTGACTGAAAAATCACCTGACGAGATTGCTCGGGTTCCTAAGAAACATGTTGCCTTTAACGTACTGTTTGAGGATGAAGCGCTTTTGGTCGTCGACAAACCCAGCGGAATGGCGGTTCACGGTGGAAGCGGCATTAGTTTTGGAGTGATCGAGCAATTGCGCATGCAACATCCAACGTGGAAATTCCTGGAATTGGTGCATCGGCTGGATAGAGAAACTTCCGGTGTATTAATGCTGGCGAAGAAACGAGTTGCTTTGGTGGAACTGCATCGTCAGATTCGTGAAGCGCTCATATCCAAGCATTATCAAGTCATGGTTTGCGGTCATTGGTCGAATCCGGTACAGCACGTGAAACTGGCGTTGAATAAATACACAACCGCCAGCGGGGAGCGGCGTGTTGCAATCGTTAAGGAAAGGAATAGAAATGAGGCGCTTAAACCAATGTCTGCACACACGATTTTTCGATTACAGCAATCTTGGAAAAATTTTAGTTTATTAGATGCCGAACTCAAAACAGGGCGCACACATCAAATTCGCGTGCATTTGGCACATTTAGGATTTCCTATCGCTGGTGATGATAAATATGGCGATTTTGATACGAATAAGCAGTTGGCTAAAACGAGTCATCGTTTTCATTTGCAGCGTATGTTCCTACATGCGCATACGTTACAGTTGACACATCCGATAACCCAGCAACTTTTGCAATTTCAGTCACCGCTGCCAGCGGATTTACAAACTTTCGTAGATCAGATGAACGCTGCTCAAAATTAATTATTGATTAATTTAATTACTTGGTTAGCAGCGGTTCCAATGCTGGCCAAATCGTTTCAACGATTTTGGGCTGCGCCATTTCATTAGGATGTAAACGGTCTGGTAGAAAAAAATCGGGTCGTTCACCAAACCCTTCGAATAAAAATGGTACCAGCGGTATTTGATAATCTTTTGCGAGCTTCGTGAAAGTATCTTGGAACTTTGCGGTGTAAGTTGCGCCATAATTAGGTGGCAACCGCATGCCAATCAGTAAAACTCGAGCATTGTTTCGCTGAGATTTTTGAATGATGGTTGCTAAATTATCATAGATACTTTGAATGCTCGTTCCACGTAAACCATCGTTAGCGCCGAGTTCCACGATAATAATATTGGGCTTATGAGTTGATAGTACTTGATCGATGCGATTGCGTCCGCCTAGTGTAGTTTCTCCACTGATACTCGTATTAATGATTTGGTAACCGGTATACTGGCTGTTTATTCGTTGCGTTAACAATGACACCCAACCGGCTTCGATGGGTATGCCATAATTCGCGGAAAGACTATCTCCGTAAACAAGAATTTTTGTAGCAGTTGCTTTGGCAACTGGCATCATACAAATAACAAGTAATAATAAGGAAAACAGGACATTTTTTTTCATGGTTAATAATGAAGATCAGAAATTCATTCTTTTAGTTCAGGGATTGACCAAACAAGTCAGCACGGGCGACAGTCAGCTTACCATACTACAAGATATCCATTTACAGATAAACTCAGCGGAAACGGTGGCTATCATTGGCGCTTCCGGCTCTGGTAAATCAACTTTGCTGGCTTTGCTAGCTGGGTTAGATTTGCCAACATCAGGAAAAGTTTATTTGGATCAAGTGGATATTTTTTTATTAAACGAAGACGAACGCGCCGCTTTGCGAAGTAAAGTATTAGGATTTGTTTTTCAGTCTTTTCAATTACTTCCCGCGCTTACTGCATTGGAGAACGTGATGCTGCCTCTTGAATTGGCCGATGCTGATCATGCCGAACAAAAATCGCAGCAATTACTCGCCCGCGTCGGCCTTGCGCAGCGCTTACATCACTATCCGAAACAATTGTCAGGCGGAGAACAGCAGCGTGTTGCAATCGCGCGTGCTTTTGTAACGGCGCCTAAATTGTTATTAGCCGATGAACCAACCGGTAATCTTGATGCGGAAACTGGTGAGCAAATTATTGATTTAATGTTTGAACTCAATCGTGAGCAAGGCACCACGCTGGTTTTAGTCACGCATGACGAAACGTTATCACAACGTTGTTCACGGCAAATTCGCCTGTCTCACGGTAAGTTGGTATAGCGATGAAATCCATCCATAAGTTATCGTTCAATATGTTGCGTCGTGATTGGCGCGCCGGTGAATTAAATGTTTTGATCATAGCGTTGGTGATTGCGATCAGTGGCATTACCACGGTAGAGTTTTTCATCGACCGGGTAAAAACCGCGTTGGTGCAAGAAAGTAATCAACTGTTAGGGGCTGATTTGCTGATTATTTCCAGTGAATCTATTCCGGATAGTTTTACCAGTGAAGCAAAGCGCCTGGGGTTAGCAACAGCGTCGATTATTAAATTCCCCAGCATGATTTCCAATGGCGAGCATAATCTGTTGGTTGAAATACGTGCTGTTACACAAGGTTATCCGCTGCGTGGCAATGTGCAATTGATGCAAGAAGCGAAAAATTCGAATGACTCATCGTCGGTTTCCGGTCCTGCAACGTGGCGAAGATCGACTGACATTCCCGAATCTGGCGCGATTTGGGTGGATGAGAAAGTTCTACGTCAACTCGAACTGAATAAAACTGATCGCATCGATGTAGGCGCAACACAACTGCAAGTAACTGAATTTATCGCTCGCGAACCTGATCACTCGGTGGGTTTTATTAATTTGGGACCGCGCATCATGATGAATGCTGCAGATCTCGATAAAACCGAATTAATTCAGCTTGGCAGCCGTGTTTCCTATAATCTTCAAGTGGCTGGCGATGAAGAAAACGTGCAGCATTTTCGGAATTGGGCGCAAACACGCTTGAGCAAAGCCCAACGCATCGAAGGAATCCGCGATGCACGTCCGGAAATCAAAGCCGCTTTGGAGCGTGCTGAAAAATTTTTGAATCTCGCGGCATTGGCAAGTGTTGTTATGGCCGCAGCGGCAATCGCTTTGGCGGTGCGCCAATTTACCCAAAGGCATTTAGATGGATGCGCTGTGATGCGTAGTTTAGGCGCGAGTCAAAACCAGTTGCTGTATTTGTATGTTTTTTATTTTCTATTGTTGGGTTTGCTGGCCAGCAGTGTGGGGTGTGTGATTGGATTCGCGACGCAGGAAATTTTGTCCAACTGGCTGACAGGCTTGACTGATACGGCGTTGCCTTGGCCAAGTCTTTGGCCATTAGCGCAAGGTTTGGCGATTGGTTTGATACTATTACTCGGTTTTGCATTACCGCCTGTGCTAAATCTACGCAGCGTATCGACGATGCGCGTGTTACGCAGAGATATCGGTCTTTCCAACAAACACGGTGTAATCGGCTATCTGTTTGGCTTGTTCGTGTTAGCTTTGTTATTCATTTGGAAAGCGCAAGATCTGAGCATGGGTTTATATGTGGTGGGTGGATTTATCGCAGCGATTCTTTTATTTGCAGGTTTCGGATGGTTGTTAATCAAAATCCTGGCAAATTTCAGACATCACGTCGGTAATGCTTGGCGTTATGGACTGGCGAGTATCCACAGGCGTGCGGTATCCAGCGTGTTGCAGATCGTGGCTTTGGGGCTAGGATTGATGGCGTTGCTGGTGATGACGTTGATTCAAGATGATTTAATTGAAGATTGGCAAACCAGTTTGCCACCTGATGCGCCTAATTACTTTCTGGTTAACATACAGTCGGATCAGATCGATCCATTGAAAAATTTCTTTCAACAACGTGATATCGATTCTCCAGTTTTGTTTCCTATGGTGAAAGGGCGGTTGGTTAAAATCAACGGTAAAGAAATTTTGCCAGAGCATTTTGCGCATGACTTACATGCGGAAAGACACATACGGCGCGAATTTAATTTGTCGTGGTTGAGCGAGCTTCCATCCGATAATCAAGTGGTTCAAGGCACTTGGTGGACGGTTAATGGAGAGTCGAAAACTTCGATGAAAGCAGAAATTTCGATTGAACAAAGTATCGCCAAAATTATCGGTATCAAGCTCGGTGATGAGTTGACCTATGACATCGCGGGGAGCCATTTTTCTGCACCAGTCACGAGTGTCAGAAAAGTAAATTGGGATAGCTTTCGGGTCAATTTTTTTGTCGTAACGCCACCCGGGCTATTAGAAAATTACCCGCTCAGTTATATCACCAGCTTCCATGTTCCTGAGAATAGAATGGATATGATTCATGCGCTGGTGCGTGCTTTCCCGAATATATTGGTGATCGATATGGCGACCGTCATTAATCAAGTACAAGGAATGATCGAAAAAGTTTCTCAAGCGATTCAGTTTGTTTTTATATTTACTGTGCTGGCTGGTTTCTCGGTACTGTATGCAGCAATCGTTGCAACTCAAGACGAACGCATTTATGAAGCCGCTATTTTCCGTACACTAGGTGCGCATAGGCAACAGATGCAACGTGCTTGGGCGGTGGAATTTGCGATTCTTGGCGGATTAGCCGGAATATTAGCGGCGGCGGGAGCGAGTATGCTCGGTTATGTGATTGCAGAGCAGATCTTGCATTTTGAATATCGTTTTGATCCTTGGATTTGGCTCATCGCAACACCGCTCGGCGCTATTACGGTGCTGATTGGAGGCTTACTGGGAACTCGTGCTGCGTTATCGACCCCGCCGATATTAACACTGCGTAACTTGGCATAGCTTTTATAGCAACATAATGAATGACTTGGTTCCTAAACTTGCTGCATTACCGCCGTTGAGTTTATACATACACATTCCGTGGTGTCTGAAGAAATGCCCCTACTGTGATTTTAATTCGCATGAAGTTCGTAAAAATGGCGATGAGCAGACTGAGATCGAGAAAAACTACGTCGCTGCTTTGATACGGGATTTGGAAATGGCATTGGCCGATGTATGGGGCAGGCGGCTTAACAGCGTGTTTTTTGGAGGTGGAACGCCCAGCTTGTTTAGCGCATCTTCTATCGATGCTATTTTAACCGCAGTGCGCACGTTGATGCCGTTGGAACATTTTGCTGAAGTGACACTGGAAGCCAATCCGGGTACTTTTGAAACGCAGAAATTTGCAGATTACCGTGCGGCTGGGATTAATCGATTATCGATAGGGATACAAAGTTTTAATCCGAAAATGCTTAAAGCAATCGGCCGCGTGCATGATGATCAAGAAGCACTGTGTGCGGTTCAAATCGCGCAAAACAATTTTGCCAACATTAATCTGGATTTGATGTATGCCTTGCCAGGCCAGACCCTGGATGAAGCAAAAAACGATATTGCTACGGCCTGTAGTTTTGGTGTTTCACATCTGTCTGCTTATCATCTGACATTGGAACCGAATACGCTGTTTCATCGTTTTCCACCGACACTGCCGGATGATGAACAAGCGGCTGCGATGCAGGATATGATTGAGCAAACAGCATCTCAGCATGGGTATCAGCATTATGAAACCTCAGCTTTTGCGCAACAAGGCAAACAATCGCAGCATAATTTGAATTACTGGTTATTCGGAGATTATCTGGGAATCGGCGCGGGGGCGCATAGCAAAATTAGCTTTGCAGATAAAATTATTCGGCAAATGCGTTACAAACAACCTAAGGAATATTTGCTGCAAAATCAAAGCGGAGCTACCTTGGTTCAAACGCAACAGACTCTATCAAACGCCGATCGCGCTTTTGAGTTTATGATGAATGCGCTGCGACTCAATGATGGATTTGACTCGAAATTGTTTGAAGAACGCACTGGATTACCGCTCAACGTTATCCAGACGCAATTGGATCAAGCTGAAGAGCGCGGTTTATTAGTGTGCAATGCTTTTCGGATCAAGCCAACAATATTAGGCAAACGCTTTTTGAACGATTTATTGCAAATTTTTCTACCAGAAACATCTAAAATCTTATCAAGCTGAATCAATGCTCATTGGAGTTAATGGCTAGAGTTGGGTCGGTAAGCTACTCAGGCAAAGAAGTTTATTTCTGCAGCAACTCTATTAAATCTTCCGATATCAAATTGATCGAAAATTATTCACAGTAGAATTTCTCTCTATTTTTAAAAAAAATTCTAGTCATGTTATTAAATGCCATGAAATTTCCTATGTTTTTTCAAGCATGCTGAGCTAGTTATATACGCTATCATCGAATATAACATATACCTATATGGTTATTATTATTTGGTATTTCTGAAGTTGGCAGTGACTGGGGTATATTGCTTAACTTTTCAAAAAGGGAATTTTTATGGAATGGCAAGGTTGGTTTGTATTAGGTTTGTGTGTTTCGGTGCTGACAGCACTGATTTTTACGCGATTGGGACCTCATCTGATCATGGCTGGGGCATTAACAATTTTAGCGGTCACGGGAATTCTTAACGACAAAGATGCATTAAGCGGTTTTAGTAATTCAGGCTTGATTACTGTGGTGGGAATGTTTGTCGTAGCGGCTGGCATGCATTCCTCTGGCGCGATTGATGTACTCGTTAAAACGTTGCTGGGTCGACCTAGTACCGTTCGTGGCGCCATAAATCGGATGTTTTGGCCAGTTGCTTTTATGAGCAGTTTTCTCAATAACACACCTTTAGTCGCGACTATGATTCCAGCTATTTATAGTTGGAGCCGGAAAATTGGGATATCGCCTTCCAAATTAATGATCCCGCTCAGTTACACGGCAATTCTGGGGGGTACGGTCACATTGATTGGTACCAGCACTAATTTGATTGTCAATGGACAATATCAAACATTGACTGGAGAACCAGGTTTTTCACTATTCTCGATTACTGCCGTTGGTTTACCGGTAGCTATTGCCGGTTTTATAATGATGTGGTTGTTTTTTAACAAGCTTTTGCCAGATCATAATCAAGATCAAGCTTTTTCCAATATTCGTGAATTTACTTTAGAAGTATCTATTGCGCCGAATGGGCCTTTAGTAGGAAAAACAATTGAACAAGCTGGGCTAAGGCACTTGCAACGTATTTATTTAGTGGAGATTGATCGAAATGGTACTGCGATTACGGTTGTTTCGCCGGATGAGGTATTGCAAGGCGGCGATCGATTAGTATTCGCTGGGGATACGGAAGCCATCTCCGATTTGCTGCGTATCAACGGTATTGTTCCTTCTACCGAAGAGGAACAACAAGAAACGTTTAGGTTAAGACATACGGAAAGGCGGCTTGTTGAAGTGGTTGTTTCACCTCACTGTTCCGCACTGGGATATGCAATCCGTGAGGCGCGATTCCGTGCCCGATATGGCGCGGCAGTATTGGCGGTAGCTCGAAACGGTGAGCGTATCAAAGGTAATTTAGGCAGTATTACTTTGGAGGCTGGCGATACACTATTACTTGAAGCAAGACCTGCTTTTATCAGTCGCCAACGTTATAACAAGGATTTTTTGGTCATTAGTGATTTGCAAACCGAATCTCCTCGGCATGAAAGAGCATACATTGCTTGGGCTATTTTGATCGGAATCGTTTCATTGGCCAGTTTTGAAGTAATCAGCATGCTGCATGGTGCATTGATTGGCGCAGGCTTAATGATTCTTACCGGATGCTGCTCATCCAATCAAGCAGAAAGAAGTCTTGATTTAAAAGTAATTATTACTATTGCATGTTCGTTTGCTTTAGGTGTGGCATTAGAGAAAACAGGTGTGGCCAAATACTTGGCAGAAAACATTATCGATTTGAGTGGTGGAAGACCTTGGCTATTATTAGTTTTAACTTACGTAACTATTTCTATTTTGACGGAAGTCATTACTAACAATGCTGCGGCACTTTTGATGTTGCCGATCGTATTGGAGATTACTGAGAAAACGGATCTAAATAATGTGCCTTTCGTATTGGCCATCATGATGGCAGCTTCAGCCAGTTTTGCTACACCAATTGGTTATCAAACGAATATGATGGTGTATGGACCTGGCCGCTATCGTTTTGTAGATTTTCTGAAAGTTGGTATACCGATGAATATCCTAACAGCGGTTGTTACTATCACTGTGCTGTTGATCGGATGGCCGCTTGAAAAATAAATAATGGGACTGTAGTAACTCAGATTAAATATGAATCCCAGATTTCAAAATTTTTAACTGTTGTTTAGGGAAACGCTGATCAAATCCCGAAGTTTGAGATAATGGTGTTACCTGATAACTTTTAAATATGCTATGCCACGCCAATCGAGCTTTGCAGATTTTGACTACAATCACAAGAAACGCCGGACGCGCCGGGAGGTTTTTTTAAGCAAAATGGAAAGGGTAATGCCCTGGCCAGTTTTGCTGTCACACGTTGAGACGCGTTATCCCAAGGCCGGACGGCGAGGCCGCCAACAGATAGCGCTGGAGAGCATGTTTCGCCTCTACTGCATGCAGAATTGGTTCAACCTGTCTGACCGGGAAATGGAAGACACCCTGTATGAAATTGAAGTGTGCGGCGCTTTGCGTGATTTTTCGGTGTAGTCGATACCCTGCCGGACGAGACCACGATACTGAATTTCCGTCATCTTTTGAAGCAGCATGAATTGACGGCGATATTGCTGGAAGTGATCCATGCTCATCTTAAGGCTCAAGGGTTTCTGGTTTCCAAAGGTACGATGGTAGATGAAACACTCATTCATGCACCAAGTCCGACCAAGAATCGGGAACAGGCGCGTGATTCTGAGATGCTCCAGACGAAGAAGGGAAAGCAATAGTACTGTGGCACGAAGGCACATGTTGGTGCAGACCTAAACTCAAGGTCAGTGCACACAGTTGAAGTTACCGCAGCCAATAAGTGGACATCAACGTCCTGCCCGAGCTATTGCGGGCGGAAGACAAGGTTATTTTTGGCGATGCAGGTTACACCAGTGATGAGTACAAACAGGGATTTCGGCAGTTGGGAATATGCTGGTGTGCAAGACAAACGCAAGCCCGGACAGAATCTCTCGGGGAGTCAAAAGAAGCGTAACCGGAAACATTCCTCAATCCGGGCACGGGTGGAACATGTATTGCAGGTGATCAAGCGGCAGTTTGAACTCACCCGATCTCGCTACCGCGGGCTGATGAAGATTGCCGTCCAGGTGAACATGCTGATGGGCTTGGCCAACTTGTACCTGCTGCGCAGAGAAATGCTGGCTACTTGAGAAAAAATCTGCTCAAAATGCCTCAACGGCACAGACGATGAAGCGCAAACCGAGAAAATCTGACGACAAAACGCTGTCAAAAAATAAATTGCTGGGGTGATCTGAGTAGTGCGATCGTTACTCTACTAAGGAGCCAGTAGTAAGAATGACGAAGAGGTAATAAAGGTCGCTAACGCTGGCATAAAAAAATCCTAAATATGGATTTGACTTGCTGGCATCGCTTAATATTCATCCAATCTGGAAGATCTGCCTAGAATGCTTATACATCGAGAGATTTAATTGCGCTTATCGTGCCGAGGTGCAGGATTGTCACGCTTCTGAAACGCTTCATGAGGTGCGGTGCATGACCGAATAATGGTGTTTTCATTTCTACAATTATGAACGCCCTCATGAATCGCTTGGTAGATTTCGTCCTTATCCAATTTACTATGGCAAAATCACAATAATCTCTTTTGATTAGATCGGAAATTCGAAGATAGTACACAACATTATCGTACCGAATGGTTATAAATCTCCTATAATCAGTAATGTAAGTGATAAAGGTTTAGTTGCTTGTTGCCGGCATAATTTTCGAAGCGATGGTATGAAATCTACTCGTTATTTAATTAAGTTAATGGAATTCATTATTAACAGACTACATCCAAGCCTGCTATGCGTATTTTGAAAAGGTTTTTAGTTATTGATTAGATTGGCTCAATCAAATAGATAAAGCACCGATATTACGATATTGAATAATGATTAATACGAAGGATTAGTAATTTTAATTCAACTTGCGATTACTCGTGATTTTGCCATAGAGGATAGGTGCTGGGCATATACAGAAAATTTATTGAAATTCTATTAAAAAAACTTTAATGCAACTGGTTATGGCATGAATGAAATAGATGGAAATAGTGTGAATCAACGAAATAATTATCGTAGATTAATTGATTTTGAGGTGCACAATCAGATGGAAGTGCTTTCAAATCAGCTTCTGATTAAACAGAAGGAATTAGAAGAGTCTCATAATCGCTACGTTGATCTTTACGATCATGCACCGGTGGGTTACTTAACTTTGGATAAGAGTGGCAAAATTCTTTCGATTAATTTAACGGGTGCTTTGCTTTTAAATGCAGATCCGTTTATTTTGATTGGGAAGTTTTTTGCAGAATATTTTACAAAAATTGATCACACAGCATTTTCGGCCTATCTGCAGAATGCTTTTGCATCAAAGGGAAAAACATCGATTGATTTAAAAATTGGTGATATTAACGAGGATACTCTGAGCTATGTCAGATTGGAAAGCACAATTGTTCATGACAAAGATATGTGTCGCATGATGATCACTGATATTAGTCAACTTAAAAGAATAATCAATTTTAATCACGATTTACTGACTGAAAATAGACGTTTAATGAAAGAGTTATTTCGTATTCAGGAGAAAGAGCGTCGAGTGTTGGCGCGTGAATTGCATGATGCTTTAGGTCAATGGCTTACTGCTATTAGAGCGGAAAGCGAGGTTATTTTTAATTATATTGAAAGAGAGTCGATTATTTTTTCCAGTGTGAATGTCATAAAAGAATGTACTGAAAAAATGCATCAGGTTATTCGCGGTATGTTGCATCGATTACGTCCTATATTACTGGATACGTTGGGATTGCCAGATGCACTAATCGAATTAAAAAAACAGTATTTGTTACATCATCCAAAAATTGTTCTTAACGTTAAGTTGGAGGGTGATTTATCCTCTCTTGGGGAAAAATTCAATATCAACATTTTTCGTCTTGTACAAGAGTCGCTGAACAATGCGTATAAACATGCAAAAGCGACACAAATTAATGTGCTTTTATGTCGTGAAATAATCGCTAATGCAACTACAGATTTTCTGTCGCTGACCATAAGGGATAATGGAGTTGGTTTCGATTCTAGTATACTTTCTTCAGGATTTGGGTTGGTTGGTATGCGTGAGAGAGTTATTACATTGGATGGTCGGATGAGCATTGAAACTGCGCATAATCGAGGTACGAAAATTGACATTAGGTTACCGTTGACCACAAAAAAATAGTTTTATGATAACTAAGCCAATTACAATTTTATTGATTGATGATCATCCGGTGGTGCGGACAGGTTATCGTCGATTACTTGAAAGCAATTCCGATATATTGGTTATCGGTGAAGCAGACAATGGGGAAAGTGGTTATCAAATATGGCAGGAATCCGCACCGAACGTTACTATACTTGACCTAAATATGGTTGGGATTTGTGGTTTTGAAACGATGCATCGAATCTTAAGTAAAGATCCTACGGCAAAGATATTGATTTTTAGTATGCTCAATAACGTTACCATGGTTCAGCGGGTCATAAAAGCTGGTGCTTCTGGTTTTATTAGCAAGCAAAGCGGGATAGGAGAAATGATTCATGCAGTAAGACAAGTAAGCTCAGGAAAAATTTATATTGAGTCTGAATTGGCTGCAGATTTAGCTGTACACGCTGCACGTGTAGAGAATGATAATGCTCTTCTTAATTCACTCTCTAATAGAGAATTTCAGATTTTTAAATTAATAGCAGAAGGATTTACCAATGCACAAATCGGTGAAAAAATATCGATTAGCCCTAAAACAGTGAGTGTTCATAGCATGAATCTTATGCGCAAGTTGAATTTGGAAAATACCAGCCAACTTATTCGAATGGCGATCAATCATAAAGTGATTGAGTAATAATATCAATCACCGAAGAACCAATTTATTAAATAGAAATAGGGTATTTTAATCTCATTCTTTATTCCCTACTCCAATTAGTTTTTTCGTTATTATTACAACTCAGAATACAAAATAGATCGTCAGTATTCTGAATAACTTTCAACAAAACGAGATTTAGTAGATTTGAAAGATGTTTGTTTAAGAAACTAAGGTAGTTGATTTTATTCTTAGTCTAAAAATATTTCGAGTTAAATTTAATTCTTTTAGGTTTTCTTAAATTTAGATTATTAACTTAACTTTTGTTGCAGTTATTTTAGATTTTCTTGCTAAATTAAATACGATTAATGTATTTTTATTTCAACATCGTTATTGTATTAAAAGGCAAATTTTGCGAAAGCAAAATACGCAAAGTCACTGATCTAAAGGGTTAAACGCCCTATGATGGCAGGACTGCCAGATAACGCAAAAACCACCAGATAATAAATCTGGAGAGCAGAGTTTCGAACAAAGAAATTCCCATGCGTAATACTGCAGTTCTTCCTTTTTAATATTTCAAGGAGGAATTTTTTTTATGGAAACAAATTTTAATTCATCAATATCCAAAACTCACCCCTATTGTAAACCGAATTTTATAACATGTATAGCAGTATTTCTTTTCGGTTTAATATTTTTTTCTGGTAATACGTTTGCAGCTGATGGAATCAAATGGCATCCTGGGCATTATTATCAGCTAGTGGCATCAGCAAAAACTCATCCAGCATATCTTATGAATAATGTCTATAAAGATATGGCTAATACACCTGCAATATTAGGAGTTCAAGTTCGCTATCAGTGGGGCGATATTGAAGTTGGTAAGGGACAATATAATTTTGCATCAATCGACAAGCATTTGGATGAAATGGCTAAACGCAAAAAGCGATTAGTCATTATGATTCAAACAAAATCTTTCGGTAAATCTGATACTTATGTTCCTTCTTATTTGAGAAGTGCAGAGTATGATGGTGGTGTATTTAGTTATGCGCACTACAACAAAAAAACATTTAAGGGTGAGCAACTAAAATTGTGGCATCCTAAAGTGCGGGAACGCATAGCAGCATTCTATAAAGCTCTTGGAGAGCGTTATAACGCACACCCTTATTTTGAAGGTATTGGAATGTCAGAAACCGCGTTAGGTGATCCATTACAACCTATTACAAGTGCACAAACAAATGGTTTTTATGAAGGTTTGCGCCAAACATTACAAGCCGCACGCGATGCATTTCCTAATACAATGGTAATGCAATCATTGAATTATCCTAGACCGATCATTGGTCCAACAGTGGAGACGTTAAAACAGATCAATGGAGGGCTTAGTTCACCAGATGCTTTCCTTCAGGAACCAGGATTATTTTTTAATGGGGCTGGCTATCCCGGTATTTATACGTACTATCCCAAATTATCAGGAATTATTGCGCTGGCACCAACAGTAATGCATCAAAATTATAGAAACACCAAAATGGATGGTACAGGATACGAACCGACTATTTCTGAAATACATACGTTTGTTCGTGATAAGCTGAAAGCAAATTATATTTTCTGGACGCGCGATTCACTCTATAACGATAAAATATTGGAGGTACTTAACTCTAAAGCAATTAAAGATAAACTCCCTACTGGTGGCTTAATAGACCAGTGTCCAAGTACTTATCCTGCTTGCGATAGAAATTAATCACTAAGTAAGTTTTGAAACTTAAGGGAATATGCATAATAAAAATGCATGTTCCCTTAATCTTTATGTTTGAAGATGATTATTTCTTTACGATTTGATTGTCTACCTTTTTGACCCCATCGACTATCCAACTATGCATGTTCACGCGTGTCATTTGATCATCATTAATAACGCTTCCAGTTAACAATACATTTCCTTCAGTTACTTTTACTTCAACATTACTGCCTTGCAGGACGGCGTCGGATTGTATGGCCGCCATAATTCTGGCATAAATGGTCGAATCATCATAAACGGCACCAGGAGGTGGTTGCACCCATGATGGATGAGTTTTATCAGCGTAATTTTCGCAACCGATCAATATGGGCAGCGTGATTATTAGCGCTAGTGAAAGGGTGAAACGCTTGAAAATTCGCATAGTCATTGTCCTTCTTTCTATTTATTATGATTTAATAGCCGTTTGCGGTTATTTTATGTTCCATCAAGTATGTTGTAGTTAATTGATTAGCATAAATCCACTTAATTGCGTATCGATTCAAATGTAACAACTGCATAAATAAAAAAATGTATCGATTTTTTATTGAGTTGATAGAGCGTGTGAAACATCAAAATTAGTGGCAAGTATATTGATAAACCGAGATAGTTCATTCCAAATATCTCCATCCGCAACACCTTTTATCATACGGTCAATTCTGGCGGCATGCAATATTGCTCGATGAAGTGAATCAAGATGAATACGCTGAGCCGCATTCAGAACAATTTTTTGCCGATTTCCCCATATTCTTGCGGATCGCAACAGTTGTGCTGTAGATTGCCCGGTGTTAATTCCTTTTTGAATCGTGATAAGTTGTCGAATTTGTTCGGCGAGAACATTCAATATCAAGAGCGGTGCTGTGCCTTCTTCTTGTAATTCATTCAAAATGCGGGAATAACGATTGGCGTCTGAGGCAATCAATGCATCTGCTAATTGATAAATATCATAACGCGCCATATTGAAAATGACTGCGCGAATTTGTGCCAATGTCAAATTACCTGCTGGATAAATAAGCGCCAATTTTTGTATTTCTTGATAAGCTGCTAATAAATTACCTTCAACCTGGTCTGCCATGAATTCAAGTGTTGTGGCATCCGTTCTCTGTTGTTGTTGTGCCAAACGTTTTGCAATCCATTCAGGCAACTGTTGGCGCTCAATGTTACTTACTGGAATTACCACACCGAAGTTTTCAAGCGATTTAAACCATTGCGTATTCTGGGTAGATTGATCAATTCTTGGTAGGGTAATTAGCGTCAATACATCAGGTGAAATCGTGGTGCAATAGGCTTCCATAACGGCGCCGCCTTCCTTGCCAGGCTTCCCGGATGGAATGCGGATATCAATAATCTTTTTGGTGCCAAACAAAGATAAATTACTATCGGCATTGAGAATATTTTGCCATTTGAAATGCTGTTCAACCGTATAAATTTCTCTTTCTGTATAACCTTGTTGACGCGCATGTGACAAAATTAAATCAATGGCTTCAAGAATCAGTAGGGTTTCGTCACCGAACAATACATACAGCGGCGCCATTTGTTTTTGCAAATGAGCAGCAAGCCGATCCAACGATATTCGCATGATTACGAATATAAAATACGAAGAAAATTTTTTAAGATGTGGTTTTTTCAGCGTCTGGTTTATAAGTCGACAATCGCCATAGAATTTGTCGGACAGCATCTTTTTGCATATCCTTGATTAAGAGATTTTCTTCCTCATTCTTTGCTAAAATTTGTTCGTCAAGAAAAGGTAAAATGCGCGCTAAAGATACCTCGCTGACAGGAACAATTTCAGCTTTCTCTTGATTAATTACCCGATAAGCAACTCGATATATCACATTAAAGTCACGAACACGGCCACCTCCTGAAAGTGACAAAATGCCTTTTTCAGTGGTGGCGCTGATAATTTCAATTACTGCTTCGGCGTTTTCTGGATCCATCACTACTCTCGTAGTAGGAGTGGCGCGGATTGCCCGCTCCAATTTGACGCCAAGAATTTGACCAGGCCCTTCCGGAGCAGACACATAAAGCGATTTAAACGGTAAAGATACGGTTTTACCGCGCAGCTTAAAACCACATGCCACCAATAGGAGCGACATTATCAATACCACCCAGAGCGTTGCATGTTGCTGAAAATTATACTTTCTATCCATAGTACGCCTCATGTTGAGCAATCATTGCAAGCGAGCCAATTAAATAACGATGTTAACCAATCGTCCCGGGACGATAATGATTTTTTTGATGGACTGTCCATCGGCAAATTTTTGCACATTTTCGTTTGCCAAGGCAGTCTGTTCGATTAATTCTTTCGTCGCATCGGTGCTGATGCTGATTTGCCCACGTAGTTTTCCATTGACTTGCACAATCAATGTTACTTGATCCTGTGCCATCGCTGCTTCGTCTGCATTGGGCCAAGTTTGCTGGATTAACTCGGTGCCGGGCCTGAGTTCGCGCCATAACTCATGACAAATATGCGGAACGATGGGGGAGAGCAGCAAAACAATCTGCTCTAACGCTTCTTGCATCAAAGTACGGCTATGTGGATCGGTGCCTTGGCACTTGGTAGACAGATTATTGATGAATTCCATTACAGCAGCGATGGCCGTATTAAAGGTATGACGACGCTCCAAATCATCAGTTACTTTGGCAATGGTCAAGTGCAATTGACAGCGCAGTGTTTTAAGCTCTGCGGGTAAAGATTGAAGTAACGGGGGATCTATCGTTATCACACCCAATTGCAGATGCGAATGTACTTGCTTCCATAATCGGCGCAAGAAACGGTAAGCGCCATCGACACCGGCATCTGCCCATTCCAAGGTTTGCGTTGGAGGGCTGGCAAACATCATGAATAAACGCGCAGTATCTGCGCCGTATTCATCCACCAATTTTTGCGGATCGACACCGTTATTTTTCGATTTTGACATTGTACCGATGCCAGCGGATTCCACCGGCAAGTTATCGGTCGCTAAGATTGCGCCGCAACGTTTACCTTGCTCATCCAACTGGATCGTGACGTCAGTGGGATTGTAATAACTGATGCGTCCATTGGCTGTTTTGCGGAAAAAGATTTCGTTGAGTACCATCCCTTGCGTCAACAGATTGGTAAAAGGCTCATCGAGTTTCAATAAGCCTAAATCGCGCATGACTTTGCTCCAAAAGCGTGAGTACAGCAAATGCAGAATCGCGTGTTCAATGCCACCAATATACTGATCAACAGGCAGCCAATAATTGACGCGCTCATCGGTCATCGCGTTATTTTGATCCGAGCAGGCATAACGTGCGTAATACCAAGAAGAATCGACAAAGGTATCCATCGTATCGGTTTCTCTGCGCGCTGCTTTGCCACATTTCGGACACTGGCATTGATAAAAAGAAGGTGTTTTCGCCAGTGGATTACCCGAACCATCGGGGACTAAATTCTGTGGTAGAACGACGGGTAGCTGATCATCGGGTACCGGCACGATACCGCAATGTTCGCAGTGAATCAACGGAATAGGGCAGCCCCAATACCGTTGACGCGAAATGCCCCAATCGCGCAATCGATAATGCAGGCGTTTATTGCCAAGCTCTTTCTTCTGTAAAGCATCGGCAATTGCATCGACTGCTTGTTCAAATGATAGTCCGGAGAATGCCGCGGAATCAAAAGTTGTGCCGTGTTCGACATAGGCTTGTTGCAAGGGAAGTTCTAGTTCACCTTCGAGCGGGCGAATGACCGGTTTGATTGGTAATGAATACTGTGTGGCAAATTCAAAATCGCGTTCGTCATGGGCTGGAACGGCCATGACAGCGCCTTCACCGTATCCCATCAAAACATAGTTGGCAATCCAAACCGGTAATTTTTCACCATTCAACGGATGAATCACATACAAACCGGTGTTCATGCCTTTCTTTTCCTGCGTGGCGAGATCGGCTTCCTTGGCGGAACCGAGTTTGCATTCCTGGATGAAAGCTAGCAGTGCTGGATTGTTTTGCGCGGCATGCAATGCAATCGGATGTTCCGCGGCGACTGCAACATAGGTGGCGCCCATTAAAGTATCCGCGCGCGTGGTAAACACTTTCACGTCTTGTGGTGTACCGGATTGTTGATCTGCCGGGAAAGTAATGTCCACGCCATAGCTTTTACCAATCCAATTGGCTTGCATGGTTTTAACTCGTTCGGGCCAGCCCGGTAACCCTTCCAATGCCGCCAGTAGTTCATCAGCATATTGGGTGATCTTAAGGTAGTACATGGGAATTTCACGTTTTTCTACCGGTGCGCCAGTGCGCCAACCACAACCGTCAATGACTTGTTCATTGGCCAATACCGTTTGATCAATGGGGTCCCAATTCACCGTGCCTGTGGTTTGATACGCCAATCCTTTTTCAAGCATGCGCAAAAATAACCATTGATTCCAGCGATAATAGCTTGCATCGCAGGTGGCGATTTCACGTTCCCAATCGATACTTAGCCCTAAGCTTTTTAGTTGCTTACGCATGTAAGCGATGTTGTCATAAGTCCATTGAGCAGGGGAAACATTGTTTTGCATCGCAGCATTCTCAGCCGGCAAACCGAACGCATCCCATCCCATCGGTTGCAACACGTTGTAACCGCGCATGCGATGAAAGCGGGATAACACGTCGCCAATGGTATAATTTCGCACATGACCCATATGCAGTTTCCCAGAAGGATAGGGAAACATCGATAAACAGTAATATTTTGGCTTCCCAGTCGATTCAACCGCTTTGAATGCATTGGTTTGTTCCCAATCATGCTGTGCATTTCTTTCGATTTCCTGGGGGTAATATTTTTCTTGCATAAACTCAATATTGTTATTGTTGGTAACAGTGCATTATAGCGTTAACTGCATGGGTCAATCGTGCCATCCCGCAAGTAAACTTGCTAATCGAGACGAAAGCCGATTTTTATCTTGACTTGAAAATGCGCAACTTTGGCGTTCACAATATGGCCACGCGTTTCAACCACTTCAAACCAATCCAAGTTACGTAAACTTTTTGCCGATTTGGCGATGGCTTGTTGAATGGCATCATCGCTGCTCACTGTCGAAGAACCGACCACTTCAATCACCTTATAAACATGATCATCCATATCTTAAATACCTCTTTGTTTTATAGAAAAAAGCGTTATATCATAACCGATATAAAGAACGATTTGAGAACCCAAAATACTCCTGAAGGTCTTATGACGAAGATATTATAAAGATATCCTTATTCAAAACGCGCAATTGGTTAACCGTTCATCCATTAATAGGAAATCATCAATTATGAATAATAAGATGTTGTTTGTTTTGCCATGCCTAATGATGCTTGTTGCTTGCTCGACGACGCCTACTGGCAGAAGCCAACTGGCGTTTATGCCGGACAGTCAATTAAATGCAATGGGTTTGCAAGCTTTTGATGATCTCAAAAAAGAAAAACCGATCAATAAAGACGCTAAAGAAAACCAATTTGTACGTTGCGTTGCAGATGTTCTAACGCGAGAAGTCGGTGGTCAGTGGGAAGTCGTGGTGTTCGAAGACAAATCGTTGAATGCATTTGCTTTGCCTGGCAGCAAAATTGGCGTACATACCGGCTTGGCTGAATTAGTGGACAATCAAGATCAATTGGCGGCAGTGATTGGTCATGAAATTGGACATGTATTAGCGCGGCATAGCAATGAGCGCATGTCGCAAAAAGTGGGCGCGCAAGTGGGAATGAGCATCGCTTCGATAGTTGCGCCACAGACAGCAGCAGGTCAAGCTGCGCTGGGATTGCTGGGGGTAGGTGCGCAATATGGTGTAATCATGCCTTTTAGTCGCCTACATGAAAGCGAAGCCGATATTATTGGCCTTGATCTGATGGCAAAAGCGGGATTCAATCCTTCTGAGAGTGTGACGCTCTGGCAAAAAATGTCACAAGCAAGCCAAGGCGCGCAACCGGCTGAGTTTTTATCGACCCATCCTTCTCATGAAACACGGATAGAAGAATTACGTGATCACATGCCTAAAAGCATGGAACTGATGCGTCAAGCCAATGCTGCGGGCAAAAAACCGAATTGTAAAAAATAATTCCAAACGCTTAAGTTTATTCTGCAATCGACTAATGAGGCTCTGCTTCATTCGCTGGAAAGTCTAATTCAATTTTTGCACCGTCTGGATCATGAAAGAACAGTTGCCATGTTCCCAATCCTTTCAGGCGGTGCAAGTCATACACAATACCTCGTTGCTTTAATCGATCAACCATAGATTGTAAATTGCTAGCGGTAAAAGCCATGTGATCAATCACGCCGGCAGGTTTGTCTGGCATTGGTCTATCGGCCATGATATGCAAAATCGGTTGATCGTCTATATATAACCATGCTCCTGGAAAAGAAAATTCCGGACGATAGCCTTCTTTGAAATCAAGTAATTCCACATAAAATTGTTTACTTCGATTTAAGTCGCTACTGAGTACCGTAAAGTGATTCATTCCCACGATCATCGTTTCACAAAGCCTTTATTTAAGCCAATATGACAATTAGTTTACTAAAATATAAGCTATTGATCTATAAAATATTAACATTGAAAGGGATATCTTTTGGCCATTTGTTTAATGCTTAAAAAAGTAGCAGCCCTACTATACTGTCGGCTAATCTTCTCTATCAGAACGTAACAAAAAATCTTTATAGGTTGATTGTTTAATGGATAGGTTGAGAGATTGTTGATTGATCCTCATAAAAAACTACTTCAAAGCCATTTCCGGCGCCGATCACTTCAACAGAGTTAGATTTGAATCATTGAGTAAGGAGTGTGACTTATGCTGCAACAAAATGCAAATGTTGCTATCGAGATGCCGGAGGATATGAACGCAACTGCGCCAGTACAAGAGTTTTTGACGTTTCGATTGGGTGATGAAGAGTACGGCATCGATATTCTCAAGGTACAGGAAATCCGTGGCTATGATGCCATTACACAAATTTCAAATGCGCCAGAATTCATCAAAGGCGTTGTCAATTTACGCGGCACCATCGTGCCGATAGTCGATATGCGGATTAAGTTTCGCTTAGGGCAAGCAACCTACGATCAGTTTACTGTTGTGATTATTCTCAATGTCGACACGCGTATTGTCGGCATCGTCGTGGATGGCGTTTCGGACGTGCTCAGTCTATCCAGCGATCAAATGCGTCCTACTCCAGGATTAGGTTCGGTGATTGATATTGAATTTATAACCGGGCTGGGGAGGATTGATGAGCGCATGTTGATTCTAGTTGACATAGCAAAATTGATGAATAGTGTCAGCATGGGGTTGCTGGAAGAATGCTGATATCAAGAAGTGGATTTGTTGTGTTGTTTAATTGATTCAGAAAGAAAGCCTTGAGGGAGGAATGATGTTTACGAAAACAACGATTAAATTTCGTTTGAATTTAGTGCTGGGAATATTAGCTACATTAGTCGCTATTACTGGAGCAGTGGGTTTGTATGGATTTTATGAATCCAATAATGCGCTGGGTAGAGTGTATCAGGACCGACTGATTCCTTCGCAGCAATTAGGAAAGATTCTCGATGCCTGGTATGCGGTCCGCAAAAACACCGAGGACGCGATTGATTCGAAAAATACCGAGCAAGCCAGAAGAAATATGGAAGAGGCGAATCGACTGGTGAAGCAAAACGAGGGAGTATGGGCGGAATATTTAAAGACGCAATTAACGCCGGAAGAAAGCGTATTGACGAAAACCAAGGGCGAACAGCATGTGCAATATGTGCAATCATTCAATCGCAGCTTGCAAATGGCGGTCAATGGTGATTTTGATGGCGCCAGACAGAACTTTAATTCGGATACCGTTGGTAAATTTGATGTGCTGAGGGGGACGGTATTTACATTGCTCGATTTGCAAGGAAAAGTAGCTTCTCAAGAATTTAGTTTCGCACAAAACGCCTACAATATAATTTTTATCGGCTTGGTTGGCGCAATCCTGGCGAGTTTTACCATCGCGTTTGTTTTCAGTATCGTACTGTTAAAATCTATCATAGAGCCTTTAGATGAAGCGATCGATATCGCGCATAAAGTAGCCGAAGGTGATTTGACTTCCAATATTGTAGTACCCGATACCAAAGCATCTACAGGACGTTTGCTAGAAGCACTGAAAGAAATGAACGATAATTTGATCGATTTGGTTGGCAAAGTCCGCACGAGTACGGATCAAATTTCAACCGCATCGGGTGAAATCGCTTCGGGAAATTTAGACCTCAGTCATCGTACCGAAGAACAAGCTTCCAGTTTAGAAGAAACCGCTTCTTCGATGGAAGAATTGACTTCCACGGTGAAACAAAACGCCGATAATGCACGCCAAGCCAATCAATTGGCTGAAGGAGCATCGCAAGTGGCGATTAAAGGCGGCGAAGTGGTTGGTCAAGTAGTGGATACCATGAAATCAATCAGTGAAAGCTCGCATAAAATCGTTGACATTATCAGCGTGATTGACGGTATCGCGTTCCAAACCAATATCCTGGCTTTGAATGCTGCCGTTGAAGCAGCGCGCGCGGGTGAACAAGGCCGAGGCTTTGCCGTAGTGGCCACCGAAGTGCGGACTTTAGCGCAACGGTCAGCCGCAGCTGCGAAGGAAATCAAAGATTTGATCAATGATTCGGTTACCAAAGTAGACGAGGGTACGAAATTAGTCGACGAAGCGGGTAACACGATGGATGAAATCGTTAATTCAGTAAAACGCGTGACCGATATCATGAGCGAGATTTCCGCAGCTTCTAATGAACAAAGCACCGGTATCGAACAAGTCAATCAAGCAGTTACGCAAATGGACGAAACCACGCAGCAAAATGCGGCATTGGTTGAAGAAGCCGCTGCAGCGGCAGAATCGATGCAAGACCAAACGCGTGCATTAACACAGGCTGTTAGCGTATTCAGATTGGCCAACGATCGGGGGTCGTTAACGATGGCAAAAAGAAGTAATCATTCCAATGCTAAAGCGACGGTGACCAAGATGCAAAAACCTCAATCCGATAAAGTGGCGGAAAAGAAAAATACCCTCAGCACCGACAAAATGACGGACGCATCTGCAACGCGTAAAGCAGCGTCTGGCGGTGGTGAGGATTGGGAAGAGTTTTAATCCTAAACACAATCATTTTCTAACAAGGGAAAGAGTCCTCAAGTAGTTAAGGATCCTTTCCCTGAACGATCCGAGGGGGGATACCGAATGAAAAATTAAAGAAATAAACGTAATTTTGCTGCTTGTTCCTGGCTTCTGTTATTTCAAAACACTCTAGAATTAACTCATTCTACAAAACAACACATTATTGTTGTATAGACAGCCGTGAGTTTTACTGTTTATCGGCGTATCTATTTGTAGAGCTGATTACTGATTGTCGCTATTTATCGGATATCAGTAATTGGTTTTTTGAGTTTTATAAGTAGATCCAAGTTTGGAATAACAAGAGAGGAGTGATGCTTATGTCGCAACAATCTGCCAGCGCAGCGGCGCTCAAAACAGTCGATGAATCTGTTGAAAGCTCAACAGCAGGAGAATATCTTACATTTCGCTTGGGCGATGAAGAATATGGAATCGATATTCTTAAAGTTCAAGAAATTCGTGGCTATGACGCCATTACTCAAATCTCAAACGCGCCAGATTTCATTAAAGGCGTAGTCAATTTACGCGGCACCATTGTCCCCATTGTCGATATGCGCATCAAGTTTCGCTTAGGCAATGCAACTTACGACCAATTTACTGTTGTCATTATTCTGAATGTCGGAATCCGCATCGTCGGCATAGTCGTCGATGGCGTATCCGATGTGCTCAGCTTGACGCATGATCAACTTCGTCCAACACCTGGATTAGGCTCGGTTATCGATACGGAATTTATTACCGGATTGGGAACCGTTGCTGAACGCATGTTGATTTTGGTTGATATCGAAAAATTGATGAATAGCGCCAGCATGGGGTTGTTGGAAGAATGCTGATGTAACAATCGATTGGTTTGGGTTTTATTGAAAGAAGTGAATCTAAGGTAACTCTAAGGAGAGTGTGATGTTTACGAAAACAACGATTAAGTTTCGTTTGATGTTAGTGGTTGGACTGTTATCAGCACTGATGGTCATGATTGGTGGCGTTGGGATTTATGGCTTTAATCAGGCCAATTTAGGTCTTAAGACAGTGTATGAAGATCGTGCTGTTCCAATGGGGGAGTTGGGCGTAGTGATCGATCGCATGCAACGTACGCGTCTTAATGCCATTATTGCAGCGTATTCAAAAAATCCAGATATTGTCAAAGAGCGTAGCAGGATGACACAGCAAAGAGAACAAGAAATCGACGAGACTTGGAAGAAATATACGGCTACTACCATGACGCCGGAAGAAAAATCACTGGCTGACACCGTTATGCAACAATGGAAAGTTTATCAGGAAGGAAGGAACAAGACAATAACGTTAGCCGATGCAGGTGATTTTGAAGGCGCTGTTGCGAATGTAGAGGCTATTACACCCAAATTTGATGAATTGCACATATCAATATTTAAGCTAATTGATATGCAGAAGAACATCGCAGCACAAGAATATGAAACTTCGCAAGCCAATTTTAATACCATTTTGGTGGTATTGATTGGCGTAATGATTTTCGGCATTGTGATAGGCACTATTTTGGGAATGGTATTATTAAAATCGATTGTTGAACCGTTGGATGAAGCGATTGAGATTGCACATAAAGTTGCTTCCGGGGATTTGACTTCTAAAATTGTGGTACCGGATACCAAGGCATCTACAGGTAAATTATTAAGTGCGCTTAAAGAAATGAACGACAATCTGATCGACTTGGTCGGAAAGGTGCGCATGAGCACGGATCAGATTGCTACTGCATCCAGTCAAATTGCGACTGGTAATATGGATTTGAGCCACCGCACGGAAGAGCAAGCGTCTAACTTGGAAGAAACTGCGTCTTCGATGGAGGAATTGACTTCGACCGTTAAACAAAACGCGGATAATGCCAGCCAAGCCAATCAACTCGCGGTGGGTGCTTCTGAAGTCGCTGTCAAAGGTGGCGCGGTGGTCAGTCAGGTAGTCGACACAATGAAATCGATCAGCGAAAGTTCACATAAAATCGTTGATATTATTAGCGTGATCGATGGTATTGCTTTCCAAACCAACATCTTGGCATTGAATGCAGCAGTCGAAGCAGCGCGCGCTGGCGAACAAGGCCGTGGATTTGCGGTGGTGGCAACTGAAGTTCGTACTTTGGCGCAACGTTCCGCTGCGGCTGCTAAAGAAATTAAAGAACTCATCAATGATTCCACCAACAAAGTCGATGAAGGGACGCGTTTAGTCGATGAAGCAGGAACCACCATGGAAGAAATCGTGACGGCGGTAAGACGCGTGACCGATATCATGAGCGAGATTTCCGCAGCTTCTAGTGAACAAAGCACCGGTATCGAACAAGTCAATCAAGCGGTAACGCAAATGGACGAAGTGACGCAACAAAACGCCGCGTTAGTCGAAGAAGCCGCAGCCGCTGCTGAATCCATGCAAGATCAAGCGAAAGCGCTAACGCAAGCGGTGGATACGTTCAGATTATCCGGTGGAAGTTCATCGCCTTCCATAGTCAAAAGAAGCAATCGACCAGCTTCTTCAGGCAGTGTAGCCAAAATGCAAAGTCGCGCGCCTGCTGAGAAGAAAGCATCAAGTGCTCAGTCCGCTCCTGCACCTCGTAAAGTAGCTGCTGGTGGTGGAGAAGATTGGGAAGAGTTTTAAACTGTTGTCACTAATAGTCTTGCATTAATCGTAACAAAATACTCTCTGTCCAGAATAAACCCCCAAATGAGTTTGGGGGTTTATTTACCAAACCAAAGTGGAAGCTATTCTACGCGTTCATTATCAAATCACTTGATATATCATTCGATATATCATTCTAATACCCATTTCAAGTAGTGTTTTTCTTCAAATTAATCAAGTCCTCGGTTTGTTATATTGACGCTTAAGATTTTTCCTACCGATTTAGGAAATCGTGCTGTTAATCGGCCCAATAATTTTTTAGTTTTAAGTAATTAGGATAGAGAGGAGTGAGTGTGATGAATTGGAGTCTTAAGCAGATTTTTATAGCAATGAAAAGCTTAGTGGCGGTGTTAGCGATGATTACGATTGCTAGCGTTATTATGAGTAGCCACTATACCGGTGTAATGAGCGAAGCGGCAAAAAATCGTTACCAAATGTATCAACTGGCTGACGAATTGCGTCAAAGTTCTGATGATTTGACGCGATTAGCCAGAACCTATGTTGTCAGTGGTGGTGAAGCCAAATGGGAAAAACAATATTTTGAAATTCTCGATATTCGTAACGGTAAAATACCGCGTCCACAAGGCTATGAGCAAATTTACTGGGATTTCCGAGCGGCTGATGTCGACCCTTCAAAAGGCGCAGGTGAAACCGTCGCTTTGATGGATTTAATGAAAAAGTATGGTATTTCAGAAGCCGAGCTGGCAAAGCTTGCGGAAGCACAAGCCAATTCAAATGAATTGGTACAGACTGAAACGATTGCCATGAATATGGTGAAAGGCTTATACGCCGATAGCAACGGTGGCTTTACCGTGAAAGGCGAACCTGATTTGGCAAAAGCGCGAGAAATGATGCATAACTTGGCCTATCATCAGTATAAAGCCAAAATCATGAAGCCAGTCAATGAGTTTTTCGTGTTGCTGAATCAACGCACGGAAGGTGAATTTGCGAACGCTCAAGCACAGAGTAATTTTTGGGAGTATGTGGCGATCGCTTTGGCAGTCGTCATGTCAATAATCGTTTTGATTGCTCTGTTGGTTGTTAAAAGACGCACATCTGCTTTAATAAAACAAGTCAGTATTATTGCGGAAGAGATTTCTGAAGGTAATTTAAGTCAAAAAATTGATACGTCTGATCACAGTGAAGAAGGAAGATTGCTGTCGATCATGAGCACGATGCAAGATAAATTGGCTGGTGTAGTAGGAACCATACGTGTCAGCGCTGAAGGTGTTGCTACGGCGAGTTCTGAAATTGCACAAGGTAACATTGACTTAAGTCATCGTACCGAAGAACAAGCCAGTTCCTTGGAAGAAACATCTGCTTCGATGGAAGAGTTAGGTTCGACCGTGCGCCAAAATGCCGATAACGCAAAACAAGCTAACGAGTTGGCTATGAAAGCCAGCACGGTCGCGATCAAAGGCGGTGAAGTCGTCAGCAATGTAGTCAATACCATGAAAGGCATTAACGAAGCATCGCAAAAAATTGCGGATATTATCAGTGTAATCGATGGAATCGCGTTCCAAACTAACATCCTTGCGCTCAATGCTGCGGTTGAAGCTGCTCGCGCAGGTGAACAAGGCCGTGGTTTTGCGGTTGTGGCCGGCGAAGTACGCAATCTAGCGCAACGCAGTGCTGAAGCAGCGAAAGAGATTAAGAGTCTGATTACGAATAGCGTTGAGCGTGTCGAGCAAGGTACTGCTTTGGTTGATCAAGCGGGTATGACGATGAACGAAGTAGTAACCTCGATTCGTCATGTGACCGATATTATGAATGAAATCAACAATGCCAGTAGCGAGCAAAGTGACGGTATTACGCAAGTGGGAGATGCGGTCACGCAAATGGATGAAAATACGCAACAAAATGCTGCCTTGGTTGAACAAACTGCTGCTGCGGCAGAGAGCTTGAAAAACCAAGCGCAACAATTGGTTAAAGCGATCGCGATGTTCCAAATCAATCAGAACAAGAAAGCGGTCACTGCAACACCGAATAGAAAACCAGCAGCTTCTGCGTCAATGTCGAAGGACAAAGGCGAACGCCGTGGTCCGAATCGTGCGCAAAATGTGACACGACCCAATGATTTCGGTGCCCAAAAAGCTAAAACCGGCACCGACGATGAGTGGGACACATTCTAAGTCAGTTTCTTCTGAGTACATCAACATACGGCTCCTTTGGGAGCCGTGTTGTTTTGGTAGTGAATTACAATGAACGACTACACTTAATGAATGGTAGAGCTTGCTTCGCGAAATATGGCATCAACGGTCAATGCATTAAGACGATATTCACGGTTGCAAATATCATCGAATACAATCACTTCACCACATTCTTTTAAAATAGAATTGACTTCTTTTCGTCCTAAAGATCGCAGCATGGCATAGACCTTTGCAGGATTTTCATGACATCCGTATTGCACATTTTGTGAATCAAAAACGCGAATGGTTTCTTGAGAAAACAGGCGCGGCAATATTTCATCGATGGATAAATTCCATAACGCTGGATCATCGATTGTGGCCGCTAAGGCTTCAGCCCGTGACCATCCATCTGGATCGATTTGATCAGTCATCGGCATTTTTTGTAGAAATAATCCCAAGATCATTTGTTGCGTGCTGACTAGAAAGAAGCGCGATGACAATTGCTGAGATTGTTCAAAATAATGCTCAAATATTTGTGAAATATTGTTGCCAGCGAGCGGTACAATGCTTTGATAGGATTCATGCTTTGCGGGCATATCATAAGTCATGACGAGTTGACCGTCACCCAACAAATCAGAGAGTGATGGTGATTCTGATGTAACGTCTGTTCCACATTTAGCCATGCCGCGAATTTTTAATTGATCGCTGCAATCAATGACCAGCAAAGAAACCGGGCCATTTCCATTCAATTGAATAGTCAGGCGTCCCTGATGTTTGAGTTGATCATTCATCAATAACGTCGTAGCACTCATCTCGCCCAGTAGTTGTGTCACGACCGATGGATAATTCCGGTTCGATATCATTTGTTCCCAGACTGAATCCAGATGCACGACGGCACCACGGATATCTAAATTTTCCAGTAGAAAGCGCTGTAGATAATTAGCCATGAGGGATTCCTAAGATTGATAATAACACTGTGTTTTCGACTATCTTATCTAATATTAATCAATAAGACCACCCAGTATTTTTGGTACTGATGCTGTGTCGATGAGGCTTTTTTGTTACTATGCTTAGCAAGTCTATCAATGGATTTGCCGAGGGTAAGTCATGCAACAGCTACTGATTGCTTTAGGAATTTTATTGCTTGTCTTAGGGTTAATTTGGCCTTGGATATCGCAACTTCCATTGGGACGATTGCCTGGTGATATTCATGTCGAACGTGAAAATTTCAGTTTTCATTTTCCATGGGTGACTGGAATTTTGGTTTCAATCATCCTTTCGCTTGTTTTGTGGTGATTTCGTAAATAAAGCATGTGTATGGACAGGAATTGTCCTATTAAGGCATCCGAGAATTTGTAAATATCAAAACGGTATGGATAAAATGAATTTATACTATTTAGGCACGGGTCGTTTCGGCATAATGATCCAGAATCATTGAATGATTATTGGCATCTAGGATGCACAGAAGAAATGCGGCACGACACCCAAGTGCTTAGAAAAGCCTAGTAGGCGATAATAATGTTGAGCTTAGCTCTATCAGTGTTATAGAGAGTTTTGTTTTTTATCAAAATTTACAGGGAGAAAGATATGAGTATGGAAAGTGAGATGAGAGCGAAATTTGGGGGACTCTGGAATTCGTTCCTTTTGCTTTTTGTGGTAATTGTTTGCATGCGTTTTTCTGGGCTGGAACAAGCCGGGGAAAGTTTGTCAGAAAAAATATTGTGTGGCATCCATTTGTTTTTAGGATGTATCGCAGCAGGGATATTGTTTGGTATTTTGAGAATTTTTTTGGGTTTCTCAAATGACACTTATACGCGCGCGCCTGCATCGGCTAATTTCACCCAAGGTCTTAAGTATGGGATTGTAGGGGGAGGGGTGTTAATTTTCCTAATCGGTTTACTACACTTCGATAATTTTTTGGGTGTGTTTCAGCCCGTTGCTCACGGACTTGCCGCTAAATTGACGGGTATTTTCTCGTAAATGAAATTGGGTGATCGGGATTGGTTTTTAACTGTAATCAATCCCGATCAAGTCAAAATTTATAGCCGCGGTGCAGCGCTACGATACCTGTCGTTAAATTAAAATATTCGACGCGGTCAAATCCAACTTCTTCCATCAATGTTTTTAATTCTTCCTGGGAAGGATGCATGCGGATTGATTCAGCTAAATAGCGATAACTTTCAGCATCATTGGCAACCAGTTTTCCCATGGTCGGAAGTAATTTGAAAGAATACGTGTCGTATACGGGCTGTAAAGGTTTCCAAACTTTAGAGAACTCTAAGACGATAACTGTACCTCCGGGATTGATGACACGCAGCATTTCTTTTAATGCAATATCTTTATGTGTCATGTTGCGCAAACCAAAAGCCACACATACGCAATCAAAATAATTATCGGGAAAGGGTAATTTTTCCGCATCACATTGCGCGACCGGCGTTGGATTGCCTTCATCAATCAATCGATCACGACCAATCGACAACATCGAATTGTTGATATCGGTGAGCCAAACTTCTCCTGAATTTCCTACTTTTTGCAAAAATAAGGCACTGAGATCGCCCGTGCCGCCCGCAATATCGAGTACCTTGTCACCTTGTTTGACGCCGCTGGTTTCCACTGCAAATCGTTTCCACAAACGGTGCAGTCCGACTGACATCAAATCATTCATGATATTGTAGCGGTCTGCTACGGAATGAAAGACTTTCGCGACCTTGCCAGCTTTTTCATCTTCTGAAACGGTATTAAAGCCAAAATGCGTAGTTTTAGTCATAGTCTTTATTGGCAGGAAGTGCAAGTGGTTGATGGCGATTTAGGGGCTTTTGCCTGTGCGGGCTCACGATTTTCGCCGGCTTGTTGCATACGTTCCAAGTAGCGTTGCCACATGGACTCATAATTTACGCCAAAGCGATACAGCAAATCCCAGGAATATAAACCAGTATTATGCCCATCGCTGAAGTAAAGTTGTATGGCGTAATTGCCGACAGGCGCTATTTTTTGAATATTAACCATGCTTTTGCCGGTTTGTAGTACTTCTTGTCCCGGGCCATGTCCAGAAACTTCCGCAGAAGGTGAGTAAACCCGCAAAAATTCACAAGGAAGGTTAAAAGTCTTGCCATCCGAAAATGAGATGTCTAAGACTCTCGATTTCTGGTGTAACTTGATTTCAGTTGGACGAGGTGTTTGGTTACTAAGGCCAGCCATTGTTATTTTCCGGTGTGGATACTTTGAAATTGATTGATACAAAATTGTAACAAACTCTAAATGTATTTAATATTTTTGTTTTATAGTATTTTCGTTAAAGACCTAGGGATGCTGCATTAAAGTATCGGACTATTCTCTCCGGTAACCAGTCTAAATTACCGGGAAATGCGCCCTGTAAGAAGCCTGCGTGTCCGCCTTGTTCAGGGAATTCTAAAGTCACGCTAGGAGATACTTCATGTTGTGTGGGTAGGGCAGATGCTGGCATGAAAGGATCATTGCGGGCATTGATGACTAAAGTCGGAATGGTAATTTTTTTTAACCACTGTTTACTGGCGGATTCTCGCCAATAGTGATCCGTATCACGAAAACCATGCAGTGGTGCGGTTACGAGGTTATCAAAGTGGTAAATAGAAGAACATTTTTTCAGTGCTGCACGGTCAAACAATCCAGGAAATTGTTTGAGTTTGTAAAAGGCCTTATTTTTCAGCGTGGAAAGGAAATGTTGGGTATAGACTTGATTAAAACCGGTATCCAAAGCAGCTCCAGCTGCTGCTAGATCCAATGGTACAGAAATAGCGACAGCCCGAGAAACAAGACTATTCACGCGATGATTTTGTTCACCCAACCATTTTAAAAGCGCATTACCGCCGAGAGATACGCCAACAACAAAAACAGGCTGAGTCGATTGATTCATTTCCATCTGATGTAGAATCCGCCGCATCATTTGATCGATTTCACTAGAATCGCCGGCGTGATAGGCACGCGGTAAGCGGTTAGGAATTCCCGAACAACCGCGAAAATGAATGACTACACTCGACCAATTGTATTTTTTAAAGTGGTTGATCGTGCTGACAATATAATGGCTGGAAGAACTGCCTTCTAAACCGTGAAAAAATACCACTAAAGGTGAATCAATGGCACCGTCAACCCAGTCTACATCGACAAAATCGCCATCATCGAGCTCCCAACGTTCACGTCGATAATTGAATAAACGAACAGGCTTAAAAGCATAAGGATAAATCGTTTGCAAGTTTCCACCGGGTAGCCAAATCGGGGGAGAATAAGATTGCGATTCATTAGCAGTAGATTGTAACTCGGGCATTATTAAAATAACGGAATCAATTTTCGATAGGAATCAATCATAGCAATTGCTATTCGATAGGATGACATTGCAAATAAGAATATTTCAGCAGAATTAATTCAATTAATGACAAGATAAGAAATTCTGTGCACTACGAACGAATAATACCGCTTCTTTCGAAGTTGTGAGCGGTAGATGCTTGGTTCCTTTCGGTGCAAATTGCCAATCACCTGCTTGCATCAGCATATCACCAATAAACATATCACCCTTTAAAAGTAAAAATTCTTCATCGTCGGCAAGTATTTTTTGTTGAGATTCCAAAACTGTGTCCGATGTCATGCGAATCATCGATGAGTATGAAGTTTCATCGTTATATAACGTTTTGTACTGCACTCCCGGCACGATTGATGACCATTCTCCCTCGTTCGATCGGATCGTAACGTGATCACGACCTTTCCCTGGCAGATAGGCCGTTAATAAATCGCGTGCTACTTCAGTAGTGTGGCCAATAGGAATACCGCGTAAATACAATAAAGCACCTGTTTCAGAAGAAATTTTACCATGCCGACTTCCCGCCAGTGCTAAGTGATAATCGCCTTCATGAACCATTAAACTACCTAATTGTGCTGTGCCACGAAGTACCACGCATTCTTCATCCTCATGATGGCGGTGCATGGGTAAAGTAGCACCGCATGCTAAATCTAAAAGAAAAGTACGCTTATCACGACTCAGTGCTTTGGCGCGAACGCCAGGGCGAATGGTATGCCAACGGCCTTCGCTGTGGCGGATCGTGATTCGAGCTGATTCGTTCGCTAAGCTGTTGCTAACTTTTTCAAAAAGTCGCTGATGTATTCTTGCACGTTGTTGTGAATCAGGAAGTATGGGTTCTAGATTTTCCAACAAAGCCGATTCGATTTGCTCGGCTTGCTTGGAATTTTCCGGATCGAGTGAATAACGTTTTTTCATCATTGAATGCCTTCGGCGAGATGCTCTGCAAGAATACCTTGTAATCGTTTTAGTGCACGACGAATATGTGATTTGACCGTACCCAATGCAATTCCTGTGAATTCCGTAATTTCTTCGTGGGTTAGTCCTCGAAAGAAAGCCATTGCAATCAGTTGTCTTTGGATGGGTTCAAGTTCTAAAAGGGCTGCATTCAGCAATTTGTTATTTTGTATAGCACAGAGTAAATCCTGTGGATTTTCGTCAAGAGCAACTTCTGAAACGAGTGACTCTGGCTCCTCGCTGGTTTCTGCTAGATCTTGTCGTCGTAAATAATCCAAGGCACGACTGCGGGTCATCATCAATAACCAAGCGATAACCGATCCCCGTTTAGGATCAAAATCGCGTGCGTTACGCCATACCTGCCAAAAAACATCCTCGGTTACTTCTTCAGCACTTTGTTTGTTGCGGGTAATTCGTAATGCTAAGCCATATACACGGGACAAAGTAGCATCATATAGAACTTGTAAAGCAAGTTCATCGTGCAGGCCAATGGCTGCAATACAATTTTGCAACTGCATCAGTTCGTCAGAAGTGCTTGGACAAACTGTATCGCTTAATATTTCAGACATTTAGACCAATCATCACGTATACGCTAACAGTCGTCACTAATCCTTGGCGATTCTATAAACAAACAAGACCAATTCAGCATGTTTTGCATTGTATTTCAAAATGCTTTGAAGTAACGATCCATTCTAATTAATGCCGGAAAATTTGAATTCTTTAAATATCGATGGCAGTCGATGAATTCCTTGCTTAGTCATGCTTTTTTCCCTCCTATGTGTTAACGCATATGCAGAGATACGCAAAAAAGTATCTGCTGGATGCATTTTTGTTTTTTTAAAATTTTTTTATTTTTTTGCATCCAATTTAAATGAACCTGCGTAAACACTATGAAACTTGACGAAAATAGATCTTTTTCTACCGTAATCAGTTTTATTAGTACCAGTAAAGAACACATCTGAACTGGATTCGTAACAATTCAATAATAAGGGAGAAATTCATGTCAGCAACAAACAATCATAGCAATTCTAACGAGTGGCCTAAATATCTTATTCTCGCATTCATTTGTGCAATGGTTTCGATCGAGGGTATTAGTGATGTCATTGCCGATACAGATGAAACTTTAATGACGCAATCGAGCAATGAAAAAGAAATACCATTTGTAGTAAGAAGTGAAAATGTCGCAACAAGAATGGGAGGTTTTTTTGGAATTCATGCTTTCTTGAAAAATCGGGCTTTACCCGCAATTTTAGCCGACAACGAGCTTGCTCCATTTTTTGGGAATCTTTCAGAAACTCCTGAAGATATTGCGCAGTGTTTTGCCATGAGATTGGATCATCAGTTAGGTGGTTCATCCCATAAAAGCCAAGTCAATTTGGAATCCAATCATCGTTGTCGAAATTCTATGGCCGTCATTCATAAAGGTAGAAATATTCCAGATTCAGCGATCACAAAATTTATTAAGATTGTTGGAGAGCAAGCAGCACTTGCTGGAGTGAGTGCGGATGATATCAGGGTCATTGCCAAAGTACTGGAGCAGAATCGAAGTGGCGTTCGTAACAAGTAATTGATCTTCGAAAAATATCACCAAACAGCAGCTTTCTTGACCGTTTTGATTATGGCAAGAAAGCTGAATTGCTGTGAGCTCTGTAAGAATTCCTAGCGTTGTTTACAGTATTCAGGAGGGTAATATAAATCAATAAACGCAAACGCATTTGCTTTAACTTATTAGACCACCAAAAAATTTGGCGGCTTTGGCAAGCTCTCGAATCTGGGGAGTTATATGCCAATATTTTCCCCAATAATACTCACAGACTTTTGCAAAAACCTCGATAAATTAAAATCCAAATCCCCCATACTACAAAATTTTGTAGGATGGAGGAGACTTTAAAGAGTCGACTCTAGACTCAGTAATGATAGTAGCCTTAGCTAAGCAATGACATCATACAGTGGGTTGAACCCTCCTACTAAACTTACTAAATTTACTGACCAATCCGCTCCGCCAATGACATTGGCAACCAATATATGAGTTCCAGGATTCCAGATCAATTGTGCAGGGGCGAAACTTTGATTTCCAGCGACATTGACATTAGCGTCAATACCTGAAATATCGATTTTGTCGCCTTCGTTGTGAAAGAAATTTTGAATAGTGTCTCGGGATGAATTGTTAGGGCTACCGGTGACAAACAAATATTTGAAAGTATCAGCGCCTGCTCCACCATCAAGCAAATCCTTTCCGATACCTCCGCCTATAAGGTCATCACCATATCCGCCATAAACTGTGTCGTTACCGCCCATGGCATTTAGGTTGTCATTTCCATCACCGCCATACATTATGTTGTTACCATTGGTTCCAACAACTGCATCATTACCCGATCCCATGATAACATTTTCAAAATTGGTGTATTTTTGCAAGAAATTGTTGGTAAGACCCGTCTTCATATCGAAAATATAGTTACCCCCCCAAAAACTATGGTTGATGGTATCATTACCAGTTCCACCATCCAACTTTTCCCATCCATAGCCTATGTTAGAGATCATCTCGTCATTGCCATCTCCTCCGAGATAGTTACCACCATCTCCATCAGAAGAAATGCGGTCGTTACCGCTTCCACCGTCTATCTGATCTGTACCATATCCGCCATACAAATCATCATTTCCGAGACCACCGTAAATGAAGTCATTTCCATCTCCACCGTCGATAATATCATTACCTGCTTGACCATAAATAATGTCGTCAGAATTCGTGGGAAATCCACTGACTCCGGCTGAAATGTTCGATGGTGTAATAGTGTCATTGTTACCTGTTCCAGAAATATTAGCCATTTTCTTTCTTCTCCTTAATTATTAGACGAGTTGTTTAAAACGCTTTTGAACTTCAATATCCAGTTAAATAATTTTGAATACTTATTAGAACCTCTCACAATAGGGTAAAAAGATTAACCTTTTATTACCATATTCATATAATCAGTCAAAAAAATTGTGTTTAATTTTTTTCACTTTTAATATGGAGAGGTATCAGCTTAACATACATCAGCGGTAAAGCCAGATATTTGAGGAAAATCAAGAAGTGTTTGATTTAATTTAGTGTGTCAGTTGAAAAGGAAACAAATAAAATAATTTT
>JAJHPK010000079.1 GCA_020890945.1 Nitrosomonas sp. | reverse complement strand
GTTTAAAAACATTATTATCTGTCATTGCGGTGTTCTCCTTATTTTGATAGTTGATCTGGGCAGATCTTTATCAACAGATTACACCGCTCTCTTCTCCTTCCATACACCAGAAATGATCATAGCTCAGCGACATCTGGTGCGATGGAAACATCGGCTGCGCCACTGTCAATAATGACATTGATTTTTAACACATCATTCAATAAAACGGGAATTCCATAAACCCCTCCGACAGAGATAAGTTTAATTTCATTTCTTGGCTCTTTGAATTTATCTTTTTTCTGAAAGGATTCTGACTCAGGATTAGTGATTTGGGTTTTTCTTATGCATTCAAAATTGTTGTCACTCGATGATTCACAAGTCTGATTTATATCGCAGCTAGAATCAATTTCGCATTCTTTCGTTGATTGATAATTAATATTTTCGGATAAAGCTGGTGTAGATGATATTTTTGAAGAACTATAGCCTTTTACAGGCTGAGCTGCTTTGAATTCACCAATTCCTTCAGCCGCTCTGCCCAAATAAAAATACGCAAGATCCTGATTGAATCCGATTTCTAATACTTTTGTGGATAAATCGTGCCACCCTTCTAAAAGATATGATTGGTGAATATCTTGTAAATTTGTACCAAATTTGCCGCGACACAAAAACATACAATCAAGCCTTGTATCCCAATTTCAAAAGGCGTCGTTAAGATTTGATCTTGGTTCTTTGGGAGCAAGAGACATACAACTAGATAGAGTAAAAACAAACCGCAAAAAACTATTCCTAAAAACTGTTTGCTAAGCCCCCATTTGAATTTTCTCATTAAGTGAGTCTCAAATAATCATCAGGTGTAAGAAAACTCAGGATAACGACATCGGATAATCCGTATAACCCTCTGTTCCTTGCGTGTAAAATGTCGCAGGGTCGGGTTGGTTTAAAGGTGTGCCTGCTTTCATTCGTTCCGGTAAATCCGGATTAGCGATGAATGAAGTGCCAAAAGAGACGGCGTCGATTTTTCCTTCAGCGATTTGTTGATTGGCTTCTTCGCTGGTGTAACCCATATTGGCTATCAGTATGCCTTTGTAATTTTGACGAATGGGAGTAAGGATATCGCCTGTTTGTTGTTGAAAAAAATCACCGCGCATGACATGCAAGTAAGCCAGATTAAATTGGTTTAATTGCTTCGCTAACCAAGTAGAAAGTCCAATCGGGTCACTATCCATCATGCTATTGAAGCTGTTAAGCGGGGATATACGCAAGCCAACTCGTTGGTTTGTCCATACTGAACTGACTGCTTCAATGACTTCGAATAGTAACCGTGCGCGGTTTTCACGAGAACCGCCGTACCGACCAGAACGTTGATTGGTACCGTCACGTAGGAATTCATCCAACAAATAACCATTGGCGCCGTGAATTTCGATGCCATCAAACCCTGCGGCTTTAGCATTTTCTGCAGCTTTTTTGAAGCCGGCAACGATAGCGGGTAATTCATCATCGCGTAGTTCACGTGGAATAACGTAGGGTTTCTTTCCTTCTGGAGTATGCACTTCGTCATTGGTAATCGCGATCGCGCTCGGCGCAACAGGTTGCGCACCACCATTTAAAAGCGGATGACACACTCTACCGCCGTGCCAAAGTTGTAAAAAAATCCTGCCTTCTGAGGCGTGTACCGAATCGGTTACCTTTTTCCATCCGGCAATTTGTTCTTGCGAATAAATGCCAGGTTCTTTCCAAAATGCGGAATTTCCTTCCATGACCATCGTGGCTTCAGCGATGATGAGTCCCGCACTTGCTCTTTGCGCGTAATATTGAGCCATCAAATCGTTTGGGATATGCGAATCACCCGCTCGACAGCGGGTAAGTGGTGCCATGAAAATGCGATTGGGAACGATCAGTGATCCAAGTTTCAGAGCTTTAAATAAGGGGGTCATTATCAATCTTTAATAAAATAAACTTTCTGGTTTCGGAGGAATTGCGCTGTTTCCTATTGTAGTGCTGTTTTAGAATGATTTTTAAGCATTAATGTATGAATATCTGTTTCCCAAGTCTTAAATTTTTTTTGCACGTGCTGGCGTTGTGTTCCCGTAGTGATATTGTGCATCTTGGCGATAAAGTCACACGTGTATGCGGACAACTCTAATTGATACGCACGGTAGTCCGCATTTTCAGAACGTTGTATATTTTCAATGAGTGTTTTTAGCGTACTGATTACTTGTTCGGTAGTGGCCGGTTCAGTGGTAAATTTTCGTAATGCTTGTAATACCGCTTGCTGCTGACGGACGCGTTCTGTCATCCAAACTTCTGGTTTGAAGGGTGAATTTTCGACACTGGCGACAATGAATTGATGTTGTTTTTTATCAAGGTCGCCATACATATTCTCGATACGCTTTACGGTTCGTTTTACTGAGGCTTGTTTGCGCTCACTTAGATCAGTTTGCAAGAAATCACTGCGCAATTCTTCATTACTTTTGGTGTAGCGTTGTTCGAGATGTTGAAGTTGAATATCGCTTAGTTTTAAAACGATCGGTGCGCTTAACTGTACAGCGTGATCGAAAGCCGGTGCGAGTATCTTTTTTAACTGCTCTGATTCGTTACATACTTGCGTTGATGTTAACGTGCCTTCGAGTTTATGATGAACCGACGCTAACCAGGTAGCGTATTCAGGTAATTGATACGCTCGATGCCAGCCAAACCAATCTTGAATCACTTGTTTAGCATGAGGTGTTTGTTCCTTGTCAAATTCCAGATAACTATCAATCCACCACCACGCCAAATGCGGCCCATTGTCGTAACCTAATCGCATCATGCTGCAGCCATTCAGCAGTAACAATAAAGTAATGAATACCGCTGTTCGATAGGTGCTTAACATGGTGACGAGGCACTCATTGGAATGAATTGAAGTAAATATTACAACAATCTAATGTTATTAAGGGAATTGTTTAGACAAATTATTTTAGTTGAGTAAAGCTACTGCAGCTTTTATGATTTTGACGAAACTTGTGATTCAGTATGTCTGACACGTACAATGCTGAAGTGGTCAAGTAAGGGATAGATATGTCCAGGGTAGGTAATGCAAAGAAAAAATGTCACAACGAAATGAAAAATGTATATTTCAGTAGCTAGTAATTGAGAATGTTTACAATCCCTGTGGCTCTAGACTAGCAGATGAGATAGTTAGTCTAGAGCCTTATAAAATAAGATTCTGCAAAGATCTCGATTAGTGTTGAGACAGGCTTTCTCGTTGATGTGGTTCGGTCAGATTTAACACTGGCCCCAACGGTACAATTTGATTGGGATTGATTTTTGGATGACTGCGGTAATAATGCGTTTTGATGTGATCAAAATTTACTGTTTCAGCAATCCCAGGCCATTGGTAAAGCTCGCGCGTATAAGCCCACAGATTTTTATAATCCACTAAGCGGCGTAGATTGCACTTAAAGTGTCCATAATAGACTGTATCGAAGCGAATTAAGGTGGTAAATAACCGCCAATCGGCTTCAGTGATTCGATCTCCAAGCAGATAGCGGTTATTACTCAGGCGCTGTTCAAGTTCGTCGAGCATAGCAAACAACTCAACCACGGCTTCTTCATAAGCTTCTTGCGAAGTTGCAAAACCAGCACGATAAACGCCGTTGTTAACCGCATGTAAAATGCGTTCATTCAACGCATCTATTTCAGGTAACAATTCTTTCGGTGCAAAATCCTCTGACTGTACTGCCAAATCATTAAAAGCGCTATTAAACATGCGAATAATTTCCGCTGATTCATTATTCACAATGGTGTGGTTATGCTTATCCCACAACACAGGAACGCTTACTCGTCCACTGTAATTCGATGCTGCGCGTGTATAAAGCTGGTATAAAAATTGTGTTTGATAAAGGGGATCTGCGATAACTCCCGTCGCAGGCTCAAAAGTCCAACCTTCAGCACCCATGATTGGATTGACGATTGACAAGCCAATAACATCTTGTAGTCCTTTAAGGCTACGCATGATGATTGTTCGACTGGCCCAAGGACAGGCAAGCGAAACATATAAGTGATAGCGATTGGCTTCCGAATTAAATCCACCACGTCCACTAGGCCCTGGTTCACCATTAGGTGTAATCCAATTGCGAAATTTAGACGCATCCCGCACAAAACGACCTTTGTTCGAATCAGTGTCATACCACTGATCAACCCATTTGCCATCAATTAACAATCCCATTTTTTATCTACCAGTTTACAGTTCGGTTATTTATTTTGTGCAATAGAATTAGACTGATAGATTAGTTGGATATCTAAACGATGTAGCGATAATCTGGCTTGCTTGGCGTTCCAGATGAAACGGTTAAAACTTCATATCCATCCTCAGTAACTAAAACGGTATGTTCCCATTGCGCTGATAAGCTTCCGTCTTTGGTGGTGATGGTCCAGCCATCCGGCATGTGTCGGATACCTGCTTTACCGGCATTAATCATCGGTTCTATCGTAAAAATCATGCCAGGCTTTAATTCCATACCGGTATTAGGCTTGCCATAGTGAAGTACTTGTGGATCTTCATGGAATTTTGCGCCAATACCGTGACCACAGAATTCCCTGACGACGCTATATCCAACCCCTTCAGCTAACTTTTGTATAGCGTAACCAATATCGCCAAGCTTTTTCCCCGGTTGAACTTGTTCGATACCTCGCCACATGGCTTCATACGTCACTTCACATAAACGTTTTGCTTGGATCGACGGTTCTCCCACATAGTACATGCGGCTGCTATCGCCATGATAACCCTGATAAATCACTGTAACGTCGATATTCACAATGTCGCCGTTTTTTAATTTTTTTTCTCCTGGAACGCCATGGCAAATTTGGTTATTGATCGAAGTACAAATCGATTTAGGGTAAGGAGAATGTCCCGGTGGCGCATAATTTAACGGTGCAGGGATGGTTTTTTGCACGTCGACCATATACTGATAGCACAACCTATCCAATTCTTCTGTGGTTACACCTATCGTTACAAACGGTGTGATGTAATCCAATAATTCTGCGGCCAGTCGCCCGGCAATTCGCATCGTCTCAATTTCTTCAGGGGTTTTGATTAAAACAGGCATTATTTTTATTTGAATTGCAGAATAACTTGAACAAAAACGATAGATTCGGAATTGATTATTTCGACTTGAGCTTACTTGTCGCTGTTACATTGGATCGAAATGATTTGAGTGCCTTCAAGCTGTTCTGCTGTCTTTTGTAGTTGTTCTTTGATGGTAAAATTAGATTGATCAATAACGATTTTCTTTAGTTCAACTTCATAATCTTCTATTACGGCATTAGAAATTCCTTTCTTCTCGATCTCTTCCAGTTGCTTGACGGCTTGCTGCTTATCATCGTAAATACCCAGAGAAATTGCGTTCTTCCAACGTTCCTCTGTTTTTTTTACGCGAAAACTGGCAATACCAAAATTGCGCAATTTATTAATCATACGGTTGGTCGCTTCTTTATTCGGCAATGCTGGGATAACCAACCAGTATTTTAATGCATTGCCTACGTTTTCCCATTCATACGATAGTTCAGGATACATTTCCTTCATTACGTTATCCGCATATTGTATCTGTTCTTCGTAAAAGTTACCCCATTCTAAGCAGTCATCATTGACGGGCAATAAAATAATTTTCTCAGCATTGAGCATTGCGGGAGCGGCATTCGGCTTTTTTTCAGAAAAAAATGGCATCGCAATAAAAACTATTATATTGAGCAAAAATAGAATAACAAAAACTGTTTTCATTGAAAAATAAAGTATTGAATCATAAAAACCGGATTAATTTTGTTGTTAAGGTCTTTCTGCCTTGTTAAAATACAGCGTTTTCCCAATGCTTGCCAACTTTTATGAGCTCTTGAAACGGAATGAATATGATGAACATAACGAAAGTAATAGCGGTAATTGCAATACTGACAATGATTACACCGCTTTTTGCAGAAGATGCAGACACTACTGAAAGTAATGACGCTAAAAATACCGAAAACGCTGCTGCGTCCAGCAACAATGCAACTGAAACCCCGCAACCTGCTGCTGCAGCACCGGCACCAACAGCACCAGCGACTGCGCAAGAAATTGCTTCGGGCGTGTGCGCAGGCTGCCATAATCCCGATGGAAATAGCGTTATTCCCGCAAACCCTATCTTAGCAGGACAACACGCTGAATACCTCGCCAAGCAACTGATAGACTTTAAAGCAACTGAAAGTCAACCAGCAAAACGTAACAGTGCCGTCATGTCAGCCATGGTTGCTGCCCTTTCGCAAGAAGACATGAAAAAATTAAGCGAATATTACGCGCAACAAAAAATGACGCCTAGTCAAGTAGAGTCGGATGCAAAACTGCTTGAAGCCGGAAAGGTTCTGTATCACGGCGGTAATGTTGAAAATGGTGTCCCTGCTTGCGCTAGTTGCCACGGACCCAATGGCTCAGGAATTCCGCCTCGCTATCCAGCATTAAATGGACAACATGCAGAATATGTTCATACTCAACTGAGCCTATTTAATACAGGTGACCGCGCAAATGATAATAGCGTCATGCAAAAAGTACTAGCTCGTATGAGCGGTATAGAAAAACGTGCCGTATCAGCTTATATTGCGACGATGCGTTAAGCAATAAGTTGAATCAATAGGTTTTAAAAATTAAAAAGGCAGCTAAGATTTTTAGCTGCCTTTTTTGTTTTCAGTGACTAATGATCAATTCCAGTGACTGAAAATCTGATCTGCCGCATCAAACGTTTTATTTAATTCCGTGGCGTCATGCATCGATGAAACGAATCCCGCTTCAAAAGCGGATGGTGCAAAATAAACGCCTTCTTGTATCATCGCGTGAAAGAAACGATTGAATGCGGCTTTATCGCATTGCATTACTTCAGCAAAACTGGTTGGAATGGTTTTTGAGAAATAGATACCAAACATGCCTCCAACGGATTGCGCACAGAAGTCGATGTGATATTTTTTTGCGCTAGCGGTTAATCCTTCGACCAGTTGCTGGGTTGTAGCACTTAAGTTTTGATAAAAATTGGGAGCTTGAATCAATTTAAGCGTCGCTAATCCGGCGGCAACCGCAACTGGATTTCCAGAAAGCGTTCCAGCTTGATAAACAGGGCCCAACGGTGCCAAACACTGCATGATGTCGCGTCGTCCACCGAAAGCAGCCATTGGCATTCCACCTCCAATCACTTTGCCGAGCGCTGTCAGATCGGGTGTAATGTTATAGAGACCTTGTGCACAGGTTAATCCCACACGAAATCCGGTCATCACTTCATCAAAAATCAAAACACTGCCATTTTGAGTACAAAGCGCGCGCAATTTCTGCAAAAACTCGGTTTTAGGTGCAATTAAATTCATATTGCCTGCAACTGGTTCGACAATCACTGCAGCAATTTCTTTGCCCCATTGATTAAATGCTTGTTCGACACCTGCGATATCGTTGTAATCCAAGACAATGGTATGGTTGGCCGTTTCTGCGGGAACTCCGGCGGAACTAGGGTTGCCAAAAGTCAATGCACCTGATCCGGCTTTAACCAGCAGAGAATCATCATGACCGTGATAGCAACCTTCAAATTTGATGATTTTGCTCCGACCTGTAAAACCTCGCGCCAACCGGATAACACTCATACCCGCTTCGGTTCCAGAGCTTACTAGACGAACTTGTTCAATAGAGGGCAACAATTGACAAATTAACTGCGCGATTTCAAGTTCCGCTTCGGTAGGTGCGCCAAATGTTAAACCATTTTGTGCTGCTACTTGCACCGCTTTAACGACATCCGGATGAGCATGCCCCAAAATGAGCGGCCCCCAGGATCCAACATAATCCACATAAGGTTTCCCATCAGCATCCCAAAAATAAGCCCCGTCTCCCCGCTGAAAGAAAACCGGCTCACCACCGACTGATTTAAATGCACGAACTGGAGAATTGACACCCCCAGGGATATAACGCTGTGATAATTCGAATAATTGTTGATTGCGTAAAGTCATTTTGCTACTCATAAAAAATTAAAAAATAATGGTTCTATTGATTTGTATCTATCGATTTAAAACTCACACAGATTCACGCAGCATTTCCAAAAAGCTGTTGAAATTGTCGTGCTCTATCTTGAATATCAGGTGCGTTAAACAAATCGTCACTGACGGCAACTGCAGCGCACCCGGCTTGGATAATTTCCGCCGCATTGCTCAAACGAATACCGCCAATCCCAACAATCGGAATAGTAACGTGTTTTTTCGTTTGCTTAACTAAATTGATACTTGCTGTTACTGCATTGGGTTTGGTTACAGAGGGGAAAAAAGCGCCAAAAGCCAAATAATCTGCCCCTATTTTCTGTGCGTGTAACGCCAATTCGACACTGTTATAGCATGATATGCCCAAGATTTTATCGTATCTTGCCAGTTCCTCATTGACATCATCGTGTGTTAGATCGTCTTGCCCCAAATGTACGCCGTCGGCATCGATTTCAATCGCCAAATCTAAATGATCGTTAATGATCATGGGAACATGGTATTGTCTGCACAACGCTAATAAAGCTTGTGCTTGTTCGCGGAGTAACTTGTTGTTTGCCAATTTATTGCGATATTGCAGCAAGGTTACACCGCCTTGTAAGGCTTTTTTCACTTTATCCAGCAATTCATCGGTTTGCGATAAATCTGGCGTAATGGCATACAAACCTTTAATCGGCATTGTTTTCAATCGTCGGTGTCGCATTCTCATCGTCACGATCAGAATCTTCCTGTTCATTGGCCCAGAAAAAACGATCTGGAATATGTTGCCCCATGCCCGGACGAAACCCGGCGCGCAAAGCTTGCCAGGTATATTGCTGCGCTTCTTTAACACTGTCGTCAATGGATAGCCCATTTGCGACCATCGCCGCAATCGCCGAGGTAAGCGTGCAACCTGAGCCATGATAACTAGCTGGCAGTCTTTCCCATTCGTTATTTTTAATTTGACCTGTGGCTGAATACAAAGTGTTTTTCACTGTAACCGAGTTTTCATGGGTGCCCGTTATCAACACATGCTCGCATCCCATATCGAGCAGTCGTTGTGCACAGATAGTTAAATCTAACCCATTTTCTGAATGATCCGAGTCGTCATGTGCTAACTGTCGTGCTTCCAAACTATTGGGCGTCAATAGCGTCACTTGGGGCAATAACAATGTGCGCATGGCATCTATCATACGGTCATCCACCAAGGGATCGCCTCGCCCGGATGCCAGAATAGGATCCATTATCAACGGGATCTCGGGATAATCAGCAACAATTTCTGCGATCGCCGCAATGATTTCAACGCTACCCAGTAATCCTAGCTTAAATGCATGCACTGGCATGTCTTCCAACACTGCTCTAGCTTGTGCCGTTATCCATTCCGCTTCGAAAGGCATCACATCTTCCACTCCTACGGTATCTTGAACGGTGATCGCAGTAATGACGGACAATGGATGACAGCCAATACTCGCAATGGTCAGTAAGTCGGCTTGGATACCCGCCCCCCCGGTCGGATCGCTGGCGGCAAAAGAAAGTACAATTGGGGGTGGCTGTAACATGAGTTAATACCGTAAAATAGCGCCTATTTTAACTGAAAAGGAAATGAGTATCTATCATGTCTACTGCTGAAAACCCTGGCTACAACCGCTATATGTGCTTAATTTGTGGCTATATTTATGACGAAGCGCTTGGTTCTCCCGATGAAGGAATTGCTCCCGGCACACGCTGGGAAGATGTGCCAATCAATTGGACCTGCCCTGAATGTGGCGCGCGTAAAGAAGATTTTGAGATGGTAAAAGTATAAATGCGTATTCTGCATACCATGTTGCGCGTGGGAAACTTGGAAAAATCTTTGAATTTTTATACCCAAGTTCTCGGCATGCGTTTATTGCGCCAGAAGGAGTATCCAGAAGGAAAGTTCACCTTGGCTTTTGTCGGTTATCAAGATGAAGCAGATGGTGCGGTGCTGGAATTGACGTATAACTGGGAAACATCATCGTATGATTTGGGCAATGCTTTTGGACACATCGCCGTTGAAGTCAATAATGCGTATGAAGCCTGTGAGAATGTCAAAAAACTAGGTGGCAAAGTAACACGAGAAGCAGGTCCGATGAAACATGGCGCAACGATTATTGCTTTCGTTGAAGATCCGGACGGATATAAGATTGAATTTATCCAGAAGAAAGCCGCATAATTTTCTAATCGTATCAATCGCTGCGGTGCTACTTTGTCATTGTCTTAACCATGCAGCAAGAAAATACTCGGGATTTTATGAAGATTGGGTGGTGGCGTAATACGCCATTGCCGAATTGTTTTGGTGGTAATCGTTTCATCGGGAGCGGTGATATGACTAGCAATACATAGCTGTGTCGTTTCGGCACAAGTTTTCGCTAATTGCTCCAGCAATTTTTGATTCCGATACGGTGTTTCAATAAAAATTTGTGTTTGGTCTTGCTGGATCGATAGTTTTTCCAGCGACAGAATTTTTTCAATTCGTGCTTTACTTTCAATGGGTAGATAACCATGAAAAGCAAAACACTGCCCATTCAAACCCGATGCCATCAATGCCATTGAAATCGATGATGGTCCAACAAACGGTATCACCATAATATTATGTTGATGCGCGAGGCGTATTAATCCAGCACCTGGATCAGCTATTGCCGGGCAACCCGCTTCCGACAATAATCCGACATCATGGCCTGCAAGCAAAGGTTCGAGCAAATTTTGCAAATCTTTATCGTGGGTATGTTCATTCAATTCTTGCAGTTGTAAAGACTGCAATGCGTACTGGGAATTGATTTTTTTTAGAAATTGTCGCGCCGTTTTGGGGTGCTCCACAACAAAATGCTGAATTGCTCCAACGCTTTGTTGCACTAGCTGCGGCAGAACCCATGCAATGTCCGTCGGACTGATGGGAGTAGGAATCAGATAAAGCTTGCCTGTCATTACCTGGTTAATCGCTAGTGCAAAACCCTGGGTGCGCTAAGTATAAATTCGGGAATATCCACATCGAATTGAACGCCGTCCTCGGTGGTCATTTGATAACTGCCTTTCATCGAACCCACAGGCGTAGAAATGACCGTTCCACTGGTGTATTCGAAGCTATCTCCTGGTTTCAGCAGCGGTTGCTCACCCACTACGCCCAAGCCGCGAACTTCTTGCGTGGTTCCGTCGCCATTCATTATAACCCATGCTCGACTGATCAGCTGTGCAGTCACATTGCCAATATTTGCAATGGTAATGGTATAGGCAAATACGTAGCGATCCGCTTCTTCATCCGATTGATCAGGTAGATACGTCGTTCGTATGTTAATACCTATTTCATATTTTTTTTCTTCATTCATTTGGTTTAAGTATGAATTCAATAGTGCTAATAGCTTATTTTAAATAGTTAAGAGGCATTCGCTCAATAAAGCATGATAAATCTTTATCACTTTAATAATTAGTCCATGATTTGAGGTTAAAATAGCGAATTTGATTACAGAGAGGTTTTTTTCATGTTTCGTATCGCACCTAGCATCCTATCCGCTAATTTTGCAAAACTCGGTGAAGAAATCACAGCCGTGATTGATTCAGGCGCAGATATCGTTCACTTTGACGTAATGGACAATCATTATGTTCCCAATCTAACCATTGGCCCTTTAGTTTGCGAAGCTATTCGCCCAGTCACTCAAGCGATGATCGACGTTCATCTCATGGTCGAACCAGTAGATCGTATTATTCCAGATTTTGCAAAAGCAGGGGCTAATATCATTTCTTTCCACCCGGAAGCGTCCAATCATATCGATCGCACGATCGGTCTCATAAAAGAGCAAGGATGTAAAGCCGGCTTAGTTTTTAATCCTGCTACGCCACTCTACTATTTAGATCACGTATTAGATAAATTGGATTTAATTCTGATCATGTCCGTTAACCCCGGTTTTGGCGGACAAAAATTTATTCCTGAAGCATTAAATAAGCTGCGTGCGGTTAGAAAACGTATCGACGCCTGTGGTAAAGACATTATGCTCGAAATCGATGGCGGCGTTAAAGTCGATAATATTGCGGAAATCGCGCGCGCGGGAGCAGATACCTTTGTAGCAGGTTCAGCCATTTACCAAGCGGGTAAAGATTCCGATCCGCATCGTTATGACAGCATTCTGGCTGCATTCCGTGCAGAATTATCAAAAGTGCCTGTTCCGACAAAATCTTAATTTATTTTCGATGAATCAACAAACACCGATGCAACAAGCTTCTGCAACACAACGCATGCAATTCCCAATAGACATCCAAGTCATCATGATCGATTTGGATGGTACATTACTCGATACTGCGCCTGATCTCGCACTCGCTGCGAATTTAATGCTGAAAGAACTCGGCATGCCGGAGCAATCGACCGATACCATTCGGTCGTATATCGGGAAAGGGATTCAAAAGTTGGTAAAACGCACTTTGACGGGTCAATTGGATGGCGAACCGGATGCGGAACTGTTTGCCAAGGCTTTACCGATCTATGAAAAACACTATGCGAAACATCTTAGTGACAATACCCGTCCCTATCCCGGCGTAGTTGAGGGCATCAAAAGTTTTCAGCAGGCGGGTTTCAAACTTGCTTGCATTACCAATAAAGCAGAAGCTTTTACGATACCGTTACTGCGAGCAACAGGTCTATACGATCATTTTAAAATGATTCTATCGGGTGATAGCTTACCGAGAAAAAAACCTGATCCGATGCCGCTGACGCATATCTGCAAGTACTTTAAAGTACCGACTCAACAAGCTTTATTGATTGGCGATTCACTCAACGATGCCATAGCTGCACGAGCTGCAGATTGTCCGGTTTTTTGTGTGCCGTATGGCTACAATGAGGGCAAGGATGTCCATGGATTAGATTGCGATGCAGTCGTTGCAACTTTAGTAGAAGCAACAAAATTAGTTCGGCTGGTGACACAATAAATTGCTTAGCATAGAACCCTCATATATGGATGAAGCTGAATTTAATCGACTAGCACAACAGGGATATAATCGTATTCCACTCGTTGTGGAAACCCTTGCCGACTTAGATACGCCGCTGTCGATTTATTTAAAACTGGCTAATCAACCTTATTCCTATTTATTGGAATCGGTCCAAGGCGGTGAGCGATTCTGCCGCTATTCTTATATTGGCTTGGCTGCAACAACTCGAATTGAAGTGCGTGAAAGTACGATTTCAGTCATTACGAAACAACAAACGGAAACGTTTACCAGTGATGATCCGCTCGATTTTATTGCAGCTTATCAAGCTAAGCTCAAAGCCGCTCCCTGCCTTACAAAAATATCGCGTTTCGCAGGTGGCTTGGCCGGTTATTTTTCCTATGACACGATTCGATATATCGAACGCAAACTGGAAAAATCAGCGCCACCAGACAATTTAAACAATCCGGATATTTTGTTATTGCTCTCCGAAGAATTAATTGTCGTCGATAATCTTCGTGGGAAGCTGTATTTAATCGTTTATGTCGATCCGTCCATTGAAGATGCTTATCAAAAGGGAAGCGTTCGTCTTAAGGCATTGTTAACAAAATTACGTCAACCTGTTGAAGTACCAGAATCAAAAGCTGTAAAAGCCAGTCCTGCAATTACAGAATTTCCTGAGGATGATTTTAAAGCTGCGGTGGAAAAAGCAAAACGTTATATTTTTGACGGTGACATTATGCAAGTGGTTTTGTCGCAGCGTACCAGTAAGGAATTCAATGCAGAACCTTTAGCGTTGTATCGTGCGTTGCGAGGACTAAATCCATCGCCTTATATGTTCTTTTACCATTTTGGTGATTTTCATGTTGTCGGCGCATCGCCTGAAATTTTGGTACGCCTTGAAGACGATATTGTTACCGTTCGACCAATTGCAGGAACTCGGCCACGTGGCAAATCCGTCATAGAGGATCGAGAATTGGCTGAAGATTTATTAGCCGATCCTAAAGAAATCGCGGAACATGTGATGCTCATGGATTTAGGTCGCAATGATGTGGGTCGGGTGGCGCAGACAGGTTCTGTCAAAGTTACCGAAAAAATGAAAATCGAAAATTACTCACACGTCATGCATATCGTTTCCAATGTAGAAGGAAAACTAAAACCAGAGTTAAGCGCAATTGATGTCTTGCGTGCTACTTTTCCAGCAGGAACGGTCAGTGGTGCGCCAAAAGTTCGTGCAATGGAAATCATCGATGAGTTGGAAATTTCTAAACGCGGTATTTACGCGGGTGCGGTAGGTTATTTGGCATTCGATGGAGATATGGATATGGCAATCGTCATTCGCACCGGTGTCATCAAGGATGGGAAATTATATGTACAAGCTGGCGCTGGAATAGTCGCGGATTCGATCCCTCAAAATGAGTGGATCGAAACACAGAATAAAGCAAAAGCGGTATTACGCGCGGCTGAAATTGCTGAAAACGGATTAGACAACACGCTATAAGCTTCTAATTCTCTATCCGTTATGTGAGGTCATGTGAAATGATTGCCATCGCATTTTATGCATTACGCGATGACTTCAACAATCCCTGTTTTTAAATGATAAATCCCTCCGACAATACGAATCTTTTTTTCATCGTGATAGGCATCAATCACAGGCGTTTTTACTCTTAGCCTTTCAACATTTTGAATAATATTTGCTTTAACGACATTGAGTAAACGACTGCTGGATGTATCGTTTACTGTTCTGACCGCGGGCGCGATGGCGCTCGCCATTAATTGAATATGGCCTGGAAAATCTTTATGAACGTCTACTGCTTCAATTGCCGCTTTAACCGCGCCACAACTCTCATGACCCAATACCATGATAAGAGGCGTTTTTAAAACAGCGACAGAATATTCTATCGAAGCAACTATATCATTGGTCAAATAGTTACCTGCTGTCCGGATTACAAATAAATCGCCAAGCGATTCATCAAAGCAATGTTCTGGACTGACACGAGAATCAGCGCACCCGAGAATCGTTGCATAAGGATTTTGTCCACTGACTAACGCTTTTTCGACATCATGAAAATGTACCGGATGCTCGGCGCTTCCTTCCACATAACGTTTATTGCCCGCCATCAAACGTTCGAGTGCTTGATCTGGTGTTAAGATATTTTCAGGTTTTGGGGCTGTTTTTTTAGTAGAGACTTCTTTATTGGCCCATGATAGTCCGCTTTGCAACATTCCAACACCCATCGCAAAAGAAGCCGCTGAAGTTTTAAGAAACATTCGCCTCTCTCGTTTACGTATGTTTAGTTCATCTGAAGAAACTTCACTTTCACAACAATTAAAATCTTTTTTATGCATAAAATATCCTTATTAATAAGACCGCTATATATTGATATTACTTTTGTGGTTAGTACAGAACGGAACGCGCTTCGTTAAGATATCATTGTCTCTTTTAAATGACTCTTAGGTGGATTGGACCTCAAAGTTAAATGAAAGTTATCAAGAATGTTCAAAAAACAATTTTAGCGTATACTGCCGAATTGCAAGAATCATGCAATGCTGAGTGCAATTCCTTCCAGGAATTCAATTTTAACAAATAAAATCACTACACTTAATAAACTCAAAGATGCCCATTGATCTCAGTAAGATCTGGGTATTTATTATGGAGAATTTATGAGGAAACAATTAGTAACAGCCCTATTATTTTTGACATTTGCAATCCCTAGCAGTGTTTTTTCAGCTTCTGAAGAAGAGCATAAACACGACGCTGTTGCAGAATCCCAACCTTCATCATCTAAATTAGAAAGTGGCAAGGGTTGGCGCGTAGTTCGCTCTGTAGAAATGGGAGCTTCAGGAAAATTTATTCAGCTTGTCTTGATCGATCATAACGTATATACGGACAAAACAGTTTATAGTGCAGTAATCAACAGACTGTGTAATGAAAATGATGAGTTTTGTAGAATTCGTTTTTGGAGTCAGGAACGGTTTGTTCCCGAAAAAGCTGCGATGACAATAGAACAAAATAAACAGCTACGTGCTGAATATCTTGTTAACAAAGCGGCAGGAACGAAACAATTACGTTGGTCTTGTACCGTTGACCCAGACAAAACACATTGTTTTTAATGGATTATTGCAGCTTATTTAATGAACTACAATGTGTGGTTTTATTGATAAGCTGCTTTGAGTATTCATTCAAAATAGTCGGACTCTAGAAATAGAGCATTTAATTTTTTGATAACTTATTAAAGTTAGGCGATTAAATTCATTAGGTTTGGCAAAATTGCTGACAGTGCCTGCAATTTTAGCGAACATTACATGAAATCCTATCTAATCACATCGAAGAACAATGGTATGCTGCGGAAAAGCTTGCGGCATGTGGATTGTTTGCCGATGTTCGAATGCGAATGGATAGTTTCTATTCATCGCAATCTGATGCTTGATCCGTTATACCTTCATGCTGTATCGAATAAAGAGATGATGCAAAGCCTGGTAGATAATTTTGCGAAAACTTTGACTTTTTTTCACTGTCATTTTTTAGATGACGGCTCCGGACGTCACAGAATAACGACAGACCGTCTTATCGTCTATTACTCTCATGCCTGAAAACAAAATTGTTCAAAGGAAGTCCGGTAACTTATTCTATACACTACGTTTTTATCCGGTATATTTGCTTACAATGAATTTTCAATTCATTTTTTTACCTTCTTCTAATTTCTAATTTATGTTTGAAAATGCTTTTCAGCAAATTCGTTTGAGCTATGTAGTAATAGTATTGTTTTTCTTAGGAATATTTTTTCATTCTGATTTGGCGCCGCTTGAAGAAACGCATTGGGATTCTCCTATCTATTTACAGCTTTCAAAACAAGCTGCCGAAACAAATGTTTTAGCTGATTATCATCTTTATGCTCAAGATATTCCTTTGGGAGCGGGAGACGGAGCACACTGGTATTTTATGCGCATAGGACACGTACTCATACTGGGCGAAATAACACGAATATTGGGAAATAATGAATCGGCATTAATTGCAATGCAGTGGCTATATAGAATTTTTATGGCATTGGGTCTAGCATTGGCGGTTATTTTGTCTCATCAACTTATAAAGCTCTTTGAAGATTCTCGCGCAGACAAAAACACTTCAGATTCCTTTGGATACATAGGCTACGCAATAGCAGCATTGTCCTATATTGCTTCAGACAGTTACCGTGGCCTTCAAGGACATTTCATCAGCGAACCCCCTGCATTTTTGGTTTTAGTATTGTTTGCTATTACTCTATTAAAAGCTGTTGAACGACGTTCCGTTTTAATCGGAACTTTCTCTGGCATATTATTGTTTTTGTTATTTTTTGTGAGAGTTGATGCAATATTGCCCGGCGTTACATTTTTGTTTCTAATGTTTTTGACATTATTGATTCTAAAAAAATTTAATGCATTACCAGCTTTTATTGCGACATGCTTATCTTCATTTGCACTCTATTTATTATTCGCATGGTGGTTTCATCCGTTAGTGAATCCACAGGTGTTACTAGAATTTTCATCCTCCGCTAAGGAAGTCTTTTTCTCGGCTCCTTTAAAAAGTGTATTTTCCATCGCAATTGCTGGGGGCTTATTATGGGTCGGTGCTTGTGCGGGAGCAATGCAATGGCGAAAGCCTGTCATTCTTTTTGCGCTGGTATGGTTGTTGTTGACGTTGTTGCCTTTGTTAATTGATGCTTTTAGCGGACGTGCTATCCAATCAAGAATGGCATTTCATATCGTTTTACCTTTATTAATTCTTGCTGGCGAAGGATGGCAACGGATTATCAATTCATGGGCAAAACAAAAGCAAATGTGGCCAATACTTGCTTCGTTATCCGTAATGTTAGTCTTAGCTTTGGTTCCTTATTCGATTATTACGGATATGCGTAATTTTGCTGCTAGAAATCTTTCGCCAGAAATTCAAAAACATTTTTTTACATCGATACTTAAAAAGGGCGATGTCCATTTAATCGAGCAATCAGACGCTAAATTGGGATTACTGGTTCGCCCCAAATTCGAACGCTGGACAATTGAGTATAAAAAAATTCAGGAAATGGGAAATTATCTTTATCAACTTAATTCTGATATTTCTTATGTAACATGGGGGAAATATGCTGAATCTAGTAGAGGACAACATTCGCTCCAAAGTTACGTGGATCTAATGAGATATTTTGGGGAAAAGAAGTCGCGAGGCGTTAGTTTTGTGTTGGAGAAAAAAGTCGATGAAAGTACACGTTGCACCTCGAATTTCCCTCAATCATCTCAGTCCATAATTCATTGTCCGACACTGACTACTTCGGATATCGAGTTTTTTAGAAAAAATAACTATCCTTTGTATATTTTTACCGTTGAAGGCTATGTTATTCCAGAAATAAAACTTAAAAAATTACTTTCAGTTCCACCTTTTTCTTTGTACGAGGCAACTTAGTAACCCTGAAAATTTTATCAAGGCTTTATACTAGTAGATACAATCAGCTAGTAGTCTAGCAAGATGCTAAGAAACAATAGATTAAATGATTATTCTGTTAAAAAATAATTCAATATTCCAGCATTAATATACAACCAAAGAAACATCACTGCTGTTGGGTAAGAGTCGTAATACGATTAATCGCTGGCATGGCCTACTCAGGCAAGTAACATACCCCCCTCTATCAGGACTTGCCCTTAAAGACAAGTTAAAGACTCATTGCACAACCTTGCCTGCCGGTCCAATACCCAACTAAATAGAGGTAGTTTGTTGACACCGGTTGAAAATTTACCAGGTAATTCACGTGCCCTGCCTAAATTTTAGGCAGGGGAAATTAAGAGGTGATTACCATGGTTATGTATGCAAAGATACGACGGATGTTTTACCATGAATGTCAATCAGCATTGAAAACTGTCCAGTCATCAGCGTCGAAAATTGTCCACCTGTTTTAGTTGGTTAATCGGATTTTATACATTGTTTTCGATGCTTGAAACGGTATGAATCATTACCGGTTTCCAG
>JAJHPK010000078.1 GCA_020890945.1 Nitrosomonas sp. | reverse complement strand
TTTAAAAACATTATTATCTGTCATTGCGGTGTTCTCCTTATTTTGATAGTTGATCTGGGCAGATCTTTATCAACAGATTACACCGCTCTCTTCTCCTTCCATACACCAGAAATGATCATAGCTCGCGCATATCGCCTGCCTATCAAAGTAACAATAAATATGAAAATCTTGATTGCAAGCGACTTACTAAAAAACTTTCACAGTTAGAGAAGGTAATTTCTGCACAGAAAAGCCAATTACAGTCTGATGCCAATATCGATACAGGCATAGTGGCGGGGAGTATTATTTTAATGCCAGTTGCATTAGCTGCCACGGGCAATGGGGATTTAAAAAATGAATATGCAAGGAACTTAGGCAAGCAAGCTGCTCGTAGATATGCCATCGAAGCCAAAGATTGTGAAACATTTGATTGAACATGTTTGGTAAACTTAGAAGATTATGCCACATAAAACTTCACACTTTTAAAAGTAGAGTACATTTTAAATTGGTGAGTACTTTCGTGAGTATCTTTTAAATTACCAAACATAAGGCTGGTTTAAATAAATGCATTCATTAAATAATATGAACGTGTTAACCTCGGCCATATTTATTTTATGGATTCGTTACTGTCAGATTTAAATCCCCAACAATTGGAAGCGATTACACTACCACATCAATCCGCACTGATCTTAGCGGGTGCTGGCAGTGGCAAGACGCGTGTTCTAACTACGCGAATTGTATACCTCATTCAATCCGGCCAAATTAGCCCGCACGGTATTCTAGCAGTAACTTTTACGAACAAAGCGGCAAAGGAAATGCTAACGCGAATTACCGCGATGCTGCCGATCAATCCCCGTGGTATGTGGATTGGAACCTTTCATGGTTTATGTCACCGACTCTTAAGAACGCATTACCCAGATGCTGGCTTACCGCAAGCTTTTCAGATTCTAGATTCAGCCGATCAATTGGCTTTGATAAAAAGAGTTTTGAAAGATTTATCGGTTGATGAAAAACGTTTTCCTCCAAGACAAGTGCAATGGTTTATTAATAATGCCAAAGAAGCGGGTTTGCGTGCCTCGTCGGTTACGGTTGAAGATGCTTTTTCACGGCGCATGCTTGAGTTTTATCAGGTGTATGAACAACAGTGCTACAAAGAAGGTGTAGTCGATTTCGCTGAGTTATTGTTGCGCAGTTATGAACTGTTGAAACGCAATCAGGTTTTATGTGCGCATTATCGTGAAAGGTTTCGTCATATTTTGATTGATGAATTTCAGGATACTAATGTGTTGCAGTATCAATGGTTGAAACTATTCGCGGGTGTTGGATCGACAACGGAACAACAAAACGCAGCGGTTTTTGCAGTGGGGGATGACGATCAAAGTATTTATGCGTTTCGTGGTGCTAATACAGGAAACATGAAAGAGTTTGAACGTGATTTTGCAATCTCTAAAATTATTAAGCTAGAGCAAAATTACCGTTCGTATGGCCATATTTTGGATGCCGCCAATGCCTTGATTAACAACAATGCTGATCGATTGGGTAAAAATCTCTGGACGGCGGAAGGGAAGGGCGAGCCGGTGCGTGTTTATAATGCACCGAATGATTTTGATGAAGCGACTTTCATTGTGGAAGAAGTAAAGGCGTTGCATGCTGAAGGTATTGCATTATCGGATATGGCGTTATTGTATCGATCCAATGCGCAATCCCGTATTCTCGAACATAGTTTGTTCAATGCGGCCATTCCATACCGCGTATACGGTGGCATGCGGTTTTTCGACCGCCAAGAAATTAAGCACGCACTGGCTTATTTGCGACTCATTGCTAATCCTGACGACGATAATGCATTGTTGCGTGTGATTAATTTTCCTGCGCGTGGAATCGGTGCGCGTAGTGTTGAGCAATTACAAGATAGCGCCAAAATAAATGGAGCTAGTTTGTGGACAGCCGCGGTACAACAAACCGGAGGGCAGGAATCGTTAAAACAACAAACTGATTCAGGCAAGTCGCTTAAAGGTATTGCTGGATTTGTGCATCGCATTACTTTATTACGTGAGCGTTGCGATTCTTTGCCGCTGCCACAAATCGTTGAACAAATGCTCAGCGATAGTGAATTGATTGCGCATTACACCAAAGAGCGTGAAAGTGCCGAACGATTGGAAAATCTCAATGAATTGGTGAATGCAGCGACCAGTTTTGTGCACGAAGCAGAAAATGATACTTTGACGGAATTCCTTGCTCACGCATCGTTGGAAGCAGGAGAACATCAAGCGGGCAGCGGTCAAGATGCATTGCAATTGATGACTGTGCATGCGGCGAAAGGACTGGAGTTTCACACCGTGTTTCTGAGCGGATTAGAAGAGGGATTGTTTCCTCACGAAAATAGCTTGAATGAGACCGATGGCATCGCTGAAGAGCGTCGTTTAATGTATGTTGCCATGACGCGTGCGCGCCGCAGATTATATTTAAGCTTTGCGCAAAGCCGGATGTTGCATGGACAAACGCGTTATAACATTGCCTCGCGTTTTTTGCACGAAATACCTGAAGATTGCTTGAAGTGGCTACAATCGGTGAGTAATGTCACTAATCTCAAAACATCTCTGTCGTCACCGAATTGGTCACATTCCGTCACTAAATCTTCATCGAACAGTCCCTGGAAAATGGGACAAAAGGTAATTCACGGCAAATTCGGCACCGGTATTATTGTTAATTTTGAAGGTGCTGGAAGCGATGCGCGTGTACAAGTTAATTTTGAAAATTCTGGGAGCAAGTGGTTATTGCTGGAATATGCAAAACTTACCTCGGTTTAGGTAGAAAATACGTCAATAGCGATTTCAACTCGATTACAATGAGTTGACTTTTGCTTCCCAAAGCGTATTGATACTTTTATCTGAACACTATCAGTTGTTATTCAGCTACTTGGACCTACTTCAGCTCTTCTAGAGTATTTTATACCATATGCCGTTTTCTTCCGAACTAAACTTAAGATATTTTGCAGTTATTAAGTCCCAAAGTTTGGGATTTTTTTTCGGAATGAGAGTTTCGTATTCATTACTAACAAATAAGTAAGTTGGCGGTTTATTTTGAAATTCTTCGTAAAAATTTTGCCACTGATAATCCAAATAATATTCCAGAATCCAGCCATTAGTGCTTAATTCAGGCAATCGCGAAGTCATTAAATATTTTCTCGGATTTCCGCATACGAAAATGGTATCTTCTTCTTTTAATACTTTAAGAACCGATAGAACATGATTTTTCGCATAATCAAATCTCATAAGTTTTGCATAACTCTCGGAATTCATACTTTCTTGCAATAACTGAAGTTGATTATGGGTTATAAGGCCTAATATTATTAATAGGATAGGTATCCTTTTCCAGGAATTATTAATTTGCAAGTAATTTAATAGATGGCGGAAAATATAATCGAGACCTAATACAGATAATAGCGCAATAGGTACATAAAAGAGCTGAAAATGATAAGACCACCAAGACGTTTTTTGCATCACTACGACTACAAAACCAATTATTAACCAAGCGATAATCATGCTAAAAAAGTGAGATTCTTTCTTCGATATCAGAAAAGTCCCCAATCCTGCAAGTATCAAGAAAAGAATCATTTTCTTACCTAACCATTTGATAGATTCCCACAGTCTTTCTGGATGTACTTGATCACCTAGACCGATGACCTGGGTGGGTATTTTAAAAAATATATCGGTAACTAAGTTTTCAATATGATGTGAAAAAATATAATTTAAGAAAATTGCAATAGGAATGAAGCCGCCTATTATCATCGGAAGTAATTGCTTTCTTAAAATGTGCATTAGACCTTTACTTCTAAAGCAGAAGAAAAAGTGAATGAGCAAAAACGATAAAATAATAGGCGCAAAAATCAATTTACAAAGAACGACAACCCCCATGAGGAGTCCTATGACCAAATAGGTAATCCATAAATTGTTTTCATTTTTATAGGCCCTATCGAGTAACCAAGCAATTAAATACAAAGGTACATTAATGAGTGCTTCGAGTTGAGTAAGGTGAAATGCACTGGCGTTGCAGTAATATGCACCGATAGCAAACAAAGGAAACAAACTGCTGGTTAATTCACTTTTATAAAATAAGTCATACTGTTTTATAGAAAAATACAAAATGAGTGAAAATACTAACCAATATCCCAATTCAAAATAATGAATACCAATATCATTCCATCCTAGCGTTTTACCTGCCAAGTAATAAAACATAAAAATACCAGGTTGTTTGTAATCAAAGAGATCTTGGTACAAAATTTTCCCAGCATCAAACATCTGAGCAATGACCGTGAATAGCGATTGATCTCCACCAAGTATAGTAAAACTCTTGATAGAGCCTATGATCGCGATGATGCTCAGTACGATTATCATCGGAAGTCTTTTTTTGATTTCTCTATAAATCATAGAATTGATTTTTAATTAAATAGATTGGACTGATGCTTGGCAACATTGATCAATCGATTCTGAAAAATATTTTTAGAATCTATATGATAGCGTTGTTAAATTTTTATATTGCTTTGAATAATGAAGATTTATACCGATATTTCTTTATTACGCAAGCTCTATTCTAGACTAACAGATTGTATCTGTTAGTCTAGAATCTTACATAATTTTTTATGGCGCAAATAAGTATTATGCATCATTGAAGCACCGGGAGTTCTTTTAATAGCACTCATTAAATGATAGATTTTGTGGCTCGCAGAATTGCTCACTTGGATATGGATGCATTTTATGCGTCTATCGAACTGCTTCGCTATCCACAATTGCGCGGCCTTCCCGTTGTCGTCGGTGGACGGCAAGATCATCAACCTATCGTAAAACCTGACGGCACACTTCATTTTTGTCGACTACATGAGTATGTTGGACGAGGCGTTATCACGACAGCTACTTATGAAGCGAGAGCACTAGGTGTATTTTCTGGCATGGGTACGATGAAAGCAGCCCAACTTGCTCCAGAAGCCATTCTGTTACCTGCTGATTTCGATCAATATAAACATTATTCTAACTTGTTTAAAGCGGCTGTTAGAAAGGTATGCGGTGATTTTGAAGATTCCGGCATCGATGAAATCTACATCGATTTAACCCGATTTTCAGAGGACTCAACATCGTTGACGAATTCACTTAAACAGGCTGTCAAAAATGCTACCGAATTATCTTGTTCGATAGGTATCGCACCCAATAAATTATTAGCAAAAATTTGCTCGGATTTAGAAAAACCGAATGGCTTAACCATCATTGGTTTTTCGGATATTCCCAGTCGAATTTGGCCCTTGTCTGTTAAAAAAATTAACGGTATAGGCCCTAAAGCGGCCAGCAAATTGGCAGAATTGAGCATCAACACGATTGGTGAATTGGCACAAACGAAACTGAGTTTGTTAAAAACCACTTTTGGCCATAACTATGCGACCTGGTTAACCGAAGTGTCGCAAGGCATCGATTCCCGTCCGGTCGTTATTGATCCAGAACTCAAATCATTAAGCCGTGAAACAACCTTTGAACGAGATCTCGATTTAAATCATGATCGCGCGATATTGTCACAATCATTGATTCAATTATGTGGAAAAGTCGCGCAAGACTTAAAGCATAAGCATTATATTGGGCGGACTATCAGCATTAAACTGCGTTTTGCTGATTTTCAAACGCTTACGCGTAATTTGACTTTACCTGAGTATACGGATGATGCGACCAAAATTCTTGCCGCAGCCAGAGAATGTTTACGGCGTGTTGTGATTCAAAAGAAAATACGCTTATTAGGTATTAGAGTGAGTTCTCTCTATTTTCTTTCCTGCAAAAATACTACTCCTACAGAGTCGACACAGAAACAGTTACCTTTTGATATTACTTAATAATTCTAGGAGTTCGTCCAAGGATAATCGGTTTATTGGGAAGCTCATTTTTTTTAACAAACCCATCGCATGGAAAATGTTCGTTCAAATGTGTACTGATACAATGAATGCCTTCGATTACGCCTGCTTCAAACTGTTGTTGCACAAATGCTAATTCCATTCTTTGACAAATGCTTTCCCACTGCGTACTGGTTATTTTTTCGTTGAGTCCACGATCCGCAACAATTTCAACGTCGCGATCCGCTAATAATAAATAGATGAGCACACCGTTGTTGCATTCGGTGTCCCAAACATGCAGTAAAGAAAACACTTCAAGTGCCCGTTCACGAGCCGTTTGATTGCTTAATAGCGCATTGGTGCTTAATGAGGCTTCAACAGCAAAACAAATCTCTCCATCATGGTTAGATTCGGCGCGTTGTATCGATTGTTCAATCGCAGACAAAGCTTCATCGGTAAAAATTTTACGCAGCGAGAACTGACTGGTAGAGAAATGTCGCATCATGCGGGACAAGTTCATTTACCATCTCCCAGACGCGCCACCGCCGCCAAATCCACCACCGCCGCCTCCGAATCCACCACCTCCTCCTCCAAATCCACCACCAAAACCACCGCCTCTTCCATAGTGATCGTTTGGCCAGTTTCCACGACTTCCACGATAAATGCCTGTGTTGGGCGTATGAAAAAGATTGATGATCAACATAAAAAATGCTGCGAAAACAGCGATAGCGATCGAAGAAACCAGCAACCAACTGGCAAATCCTGCACCGACACTGGTTACCGCCGCGCCACCCAGGCGTCCTAACAATGGCTCCAATATTTTCCCAAAGATATAAAACACAACCAGTACTGGGAGAATCGCATCCATAGAATTCGTTAAATTGGCACTCAATCCAGAATCTCTTTTCGCAGTGGGAAGCGGTAACGATTCGCCTTGTATTAACCGCAACATGGCATCAACACCTGCTTCAATACCAAGCGAGAAATTGTTGTTTTTAAATCGCGGAATAATGATTTGCTCGATAATTTGTTTCGCCCGTGCATCCGGTAATACGCCTTCCAATCCATAGCCGACCTCAATTCGAAGTGCGCGGTCATTTTTGGCAACGATCAACAACGCACCGTCATCTACTTTTCTGCGGCCTAGTTGCCAATGTTCTACGACGCGGATTGAATATTGCTCAATACTCTCTGGCTGCGTGGTTGGCACAATCAAAACAGCGACTTGACTACCTTTTTCTTTCTCAAAAGCGGCCAGTTTTTGTTCTAAGCGTGCGATATCAGTTGAGGACAGCGTTGCAGTCAAATCAGTCACGCGCGACTTTAGCTCAGGAACGGCTATTTGCGCCCAACTGAAATTAACGATGAGTAAGAAAAAAGCGGCGGCCAAGCCTATGGGTTGCCAGATCCGCATGTTCAAAGCCATTGTTCTCCACAGGTAGCAACACGATAACAATAAAAAAATATTTATCCTTAGTGTATCAGTTAGACAGCGTATTACTGAGCAAGTGCTCCCTGCGGATTAAAATCCACTTTCGGCGGAGCGACGATTTCTTGCTCGTTTTCCACGGTAAAGCTTGGTTTGACATGATGTCCAAAAACCATAGCGGTCAAATTGCTGGGGAAGGAGCGTACCACCACATTATATTCACGAACGGCATCGATATAGCGGTTGCGCGCCACGGTAATCCGGTTTTCGGTGCCTTCGAGTTGTGCTTGCAAATCACGAAAATTGGCATCGGATTTGAGTTCTGGATATTTTTCCACAATCACCATCAGTCGTGATAATGCGTTCGATAACTCGCCTTGCGCATTTTGAAATTTGGAAAATGCATCGGCATTATTAATTAATTCAGGAGTCGCTTGAATCGCGTTGACTTTGGAACGAGCTTCCGTCACACCAATCAACACATCTTTTTCTTGCTGAGCAAACCCCTTCACCGTATTCACAAGATTGGGAATCAAATCAGCGCGTCGCTTATATTGATTGAGCACCTCGCCCCAACTTGCTTTGATTTGTTCATCGGTCGACTGCAGTGTGTTGTAGCCGCAACCGCTCAGAATCATTGAACCGGCCAGTATCAAACTGAGAATCCCTATACGCATATAATCACCTATTAATCAAAAATTTATCGTTATTTTATCGCTAAAACAGAATGTGGGCAGCAAATTTTTGCGTTGCTTAAAAACGACATAGAAGACTTCCTTGGGAAGATCAATTCTAACGCACTGTGTTTCTTGTAATTTTATCTTTTGCACCCTGTTATAAAAATTCTTTGAGAAAATTTTTTAAAAAATTCTTTCCGTTTTTGAAAAAACTCCTTATACTGATCACCACAATTTGTATGGTTATGTTTGCTACAAACCACTATATATTGTATGTACGCGCTGTGATTGAGAAAAACCAGTTTCATTGATTCATGCCATTGTATTCATGAGATTTGTTGCTCTTAGCAGAAATTTATCCGCATCAATTACGATTCGTCAGGGGAGATCGCCAATGCAATTCGCTACAGAAAATTCCAACCTCAAACCTGTTTCTTCCGTAAGCCAACTTCATCACGATAGTAGCACGCCAAGCACGCGCTTTTTGCATCACAAAGTGATACGCCGTAATGGCGCCGTGGTGGCCTTTGAGCCGAGCAAAATAACCATTGCCATGACCAAAGCTTTTATTGCGGTCGATGGTGGTCAAGGCGCAGCATCGGTGAGAGTACGTGAAGTCGTGACCAATTTAACGCAAGATGTGGTGAATGCGTTGCTGAGACGGCAACCGGACAGCGGTACGTTTCATATCGAAGATATTCAAGATCAGGTAGAACTGGCATTGATGCGATCGGGCGAACATGATGTGGCGCGTGCGTATGTCCTGTATCGTGAAGCGCGTGCGCGCGAAAGAGCGCTGCTAAAACAAAAAAGCGCGGCAGAGGGTAAGACAGAAACGCTTTATGCGCTGGATAATGGTCAGCGGATTCCTTTGGATATGGCGAAATTGTCCGCTTTGATCGAATCTTGCTGTAAAGGTTTGGAAGCCGTTGAAGCAACGTCGATTTTGCAAGCCACTTTAAAAGACTTGTATGACGGCGTTTCGATGGATGAAGTAAGAAAATCGACTATCCTGTCGGCGCGTATTTTAATTGAAAAAGAGCCTAACTATAGTTATGTGACGGCGCGATTGCTGTTAAATAACATTCGCCACGAAGTATTGGGAGAAGAAGTTTCTCACGAAACGATGTCGTCGCGTTATCGCGATTATTTTCCAATATTTATCAAGCGCGGAATTGAAGCCGATCTGTTGGATGAACGCTTGAGTCAATTTGATTTGAAACGCCTTGCGGAAGCACTGGACGCGGATCGTGATTTGCAGTTTGACTATTTAGGCTTGCAAACACTGTATGACCGTTATTTTTTGCACATCAAAGAACAGCGTATTGAATTACCGCAAGCATTTTTTATGCGTGTTGCCATGGGCTTGGCGCTCAACGAAATCGACCGTGAGGCACGAGCGATTGAATTTTATCAAGTGCTATCCAGCTTTGATTTCATGAGTTCGACGCCGACGTTGTTTAATTCTGGCACTTGCCGTTCGCAATTGTCTTCTTGCTACCTCACGACAGTTCCCGACGATCTGGATGGTATTTATGAAGCCATTAAGGAAAATGCTTTGCTGGCCAAATATGCAGGAGGGTTAGGCAATGATTGGACAGCCGTGCGTGCGTTAGGTGCGCGCATTAAAGGCACCAATGGCAAATCGCAAGGCGTGGTACCGTTTTTGAAAGTGGTTTCGGATACCGCAGTGGCCGTCAACCAAGGCGGTAAACGCAAAGGCGCGGTGTGCGCTTATCTAGAATGCTGGCATTTGGATATCGAAGAATTTCTCGAATTGCGCAAAAATACCGGCGATGACCGCCGCCGCACGCATGATATGAACACCGCCACGTGGATTCCCGATTTATTCATGAAACGTGTGATGGATGGCAGCGACTGGACGCTATTTTCTCCTTCGGATGTACCGGATTTACACGAAAAATTTGGCAAGCAGTTCGAACAAGCTTATCTGGGGTACGAAGCCAAAATCGAACGCGGTGAATTACCGCTGTACAAAAAAGTTCCAGCCGTGCAGCTATGGCGCAAAATGCTCAGCATGTTGTTTGAAACAGGCCATCCGTGGATTACTTTTAAAGACCCGTGCAATATTCGTTCGCCGCAAAATCATATCGGCGTCGTGCATAGCTCCAATTTATGTACCGAAATTACCTTAAATACCAATGACAAAGAAATTGCCGTGTGCAATCTAGGCTCGGTCAATTTGGTGGCGCACTTAAAAGATGGCGCGTTGGATATGGATAAGCTGAAAGGCACGATCAATATTGCCATGCGCATGCTGGATAACGTCATCGACATCAATTTTTATGCCGTGGCCAAAGCGCGTAATGCGAATATGAAACACCGGCCGATCGGTCTGGGCATTATGGGTTTCCAAGATTGCTTGCATGAATTGGGTATTCCATACGGTTCTGACGCGGCGGTCGAATTCGCTGATCGTTCGATGGAAGCAGTAGCCTATCAAGCCTATTGGGCATCCACAGAATTAGCAAAAGAGCGCGGCAGTTACAGCAGTTATAAAGGCAGTTTGTGGGATCGCGGCATTCTGCCTCACGATACCTTGGAAGTGTTGCGCACCGAACGCGGCGGTTTTGTTGAAGCGGACGTGTCCACGACGCTCGATTGGGATGCGTTGCGTCAACGTATCCAACAATACGGCATGCGCAATTCCAACTGCTTGGCGATTGCGCCAACGGCAACGATTTCCAATATCGTCGGCGTTTCAGCGAGCATCGAGCCGAATTTCCAAAATCTCTACGTCAAATCGAATTTGTCCGGTGAATTTACCGTCGCCAATCGATACTTTGTTAAGGATCTGAAAAAACTCAATCTTTGGGATGAAGTCATGATCGCCGATCTCAAATATTTTGACGGCGCGATTAGTAAAATTGACCGCATTCCAGAAGAAATCCGCGCGTTGTACGCCACCGCGTTTGAAATCGATCCGCTTTGGCTGATCGAAGCCGGCGCCAGACGGCAGAAATGGATTGACCAATCCCAGTCACTGAATATTTACATGGGTGGCGTATCGGGCAAAAAACTCGATGACACCTATAAATTAGCCTGGCTGCGCGGTTTAAAAACCACTTACTATTTGCGTTCCTTAGGCGCCACCGGCGCTGAAAAATCAACAGGCCGGGCCGGTTCATTGAATGCGGTTCCCGCGGACGGCGGCATCAAAGACACTATCCATGGCGCTGCAGCAAAAGCTTCGGTGGAAGTCACCGCGGTGGAAATCAAATATTGCGCGATCGATGATGAAAGCTGCGAATCCTGCCAATAATCACATCAATACCCATTAATACAAGGAGCAATACAACATGCTGACGTTTGAAGATGAATCGGTTCAACCTGAAATTTCATTGGCCAAAGCAATGTCTCCGGTGATGAACGATCGTGACAACAGTCATGCCGCGGCAGACACCGCGGAAACCATTGCCGGCAGCGCTAACCGCCGTATTTCCGTCGAAGACAAGCAAATCATTAACTGCAACGCGGATGTCAATCAACTGGTTCCATTCAAATACAAATGGGCGTGGGACAAATATTTGAGCGCTTGCGCCAATCATTGGATGCCGCAGGAAATCAGCATGAGCCGCGATATTTCATTGTGGAAAGACCCGAATGGCCTGACCGAAGACGAACGCCGCTTGATCAAACGTAATTTAGGTTTTTTTGTTACGGCAGACTCGCTGGCAGCCAATAACATTGTATTGGGCACGTATCGCCACATTACCAATCCGGAATGCCGGCAATACCTGTTGCGCCAAGCATTTGAAGAAGCCATTCATACCCACGCCTATCAATACATCGTCGAATCATTGGGTTTGGACGAAGGCGAGATTTTTAACGCGTACCACGAAATCCCTTCGATTCGCGATAAAGACGAATTTTTGATTCCGTTCATCGATACGCTGACCAATCCGCACTTCAAAACCGGCACCTTAGAAACCGATCAACAATTGCTGAAAAGCTTGATCGTATTTGCTTGCATCATGGAAGGGCTGTTTTTCTATGTCGGCTTTACGCAGATTCTCACCTTAGGCCGGCAAAACAAAATGACCGGAGCCGCCGAGCAGTATCAATACATCCTGCGTGACGAATCGATGCACTGCAATTTCGGCATCGACGTAATTAATCAAATCAAAATGGAAAACCCGCATTTGTGGACCAAAGCGTTTCGCGAAGAAATCACTGAATTGATGCAAAAAGCCGTCGCGTTGGAATACCGCTATGCCGAAGACACCATGCCGCGTGGCGTATTGGGCATGAACGCATCGATGTTCAAGGAATATTTGCGTTTCATCGCCAACCGCCGTTGCCAGCAAATCGGTTTGGATGCGCTGTATCCAAACGCCAATAACCCCTTCCCATGGATGTCGGAAATGATCGACCTGAAGAAAGAAAAGAATTTCTTTGAAACGCGCGTGACCGAGTATCAAACGGGGGGTGCGCTGAGTTGGGATTGAGGGGTGTTGTAGTCTACAGTCAGTTTATGCGACATTTTTTGTCGTATTTATTACGTTGGGGATACATATGAGTTTTGATCTTCCCGGTGTTGAACCAAACAGCAATTTCGAGAAATTATTTAAGACTGTTGGTTTTGTTGTTGTTCAATGGGGTATGGATGAGCAAAATTTAGATCTTGTCGTTGCTGTTATCTTCCATCGCTTTGGAGGCGCTCCACTCCTCAATCGACGCACAACAAATCTGACTCAGAAAATTGAATTGCTGCGTCAGTGTTTCGCAGAATTCACTGAGTTGAAGCCGTTTAAAACGGAATGCGATGCACTTCTAATAAGGTTTGCTGATGCAGGAAAGAGGCGAAATGACATCGTACATGGAGCTATTGAAAATTTTTCGGCGGAAGATGGTATGTTTACGTTTTTGAAGATTGATGTTGTTCCAAAAGAAGGTCACAGCATCCGCCCAGTTTTCCTCGACGACACGGAGTGGTCAGCGTTTCGTAAAGAACTGCTGACTCTGGGGAAAGAGAGCTTATCTCTTGCCCAAAGAGTGTGGGACACTCTAAAAAAGATTGATTCCCAACCCAGCACCCCAATTTATCCAATTTGATGAGGTAACTACCCATGCAAATTCGTGAAGAACGCGATACGATGGGCATGATTAAGGTACCCTTAGAATCGCTGTGAGGTGCGCAAACGCAGCGTTCGTTGCAGAATTTCAAGAAATAAAGCTTCACAGACGCTTTAATACTTATATCTTTGTTAAAATGCTTATTTTAAGCTTATAATTAAGTGTGAACGGCATTGACTGGAAACCCAAAGCACTTAAACAGGTTGAAAAAATCAAAGCTACTGCTGTTCGCAAAAGAATTTTTACCGAAGTTCAGTCACTGGCTAATTTTCCTGATTGCCAAGGGGTCAAGAAACTCGCCAATCATGCGTATAGCTACCGGCTGCGGATTGGGGATTACCGGGTATTTTTCGAGTTTGACGGTAGCGTGCATGTGATTGATATTGAGGAGGTGAAAAAACGCGATGAGCGCGCTTATTAATTACCAAACCATTCTGGATAGCAACGGAAAACCGGCTTTTGTCGTCGTGCCTTATGCCGAGTTTGTCAAACTTCCCGGCGTCGTACGTCCGGGCATGATCCCCAATGAGGTTGTTGGTAAACGTATCATGAATGAAGTCAGCATGCTTGCCGCCTGGCGCGAATACCTAATGCTAACGCAAGAGGAAATGGCTAAGCGCATGGGAATTACGCAAGCCGGTTACGCGCAGATCGAAGCAGCCAAACGCCCGCGCAAGGCAACACTCGAGAAAGCCGCAGCGGCAATGGGTATTACCTTGGAACAACTTGCGTATTGAAAAGCAAGTTTGGGCAAAACAAAATCACAATCCTGGTCAATCAATTTTCCCAATTCATTCCATTGAGTGAGGTACGATTTCCATTGGCTGTAGGCAAACCGCGCGTCGTAATTACTAGCACAAACACTTTCTAACCGAAACATTAGAAGATAAGACCTTATGCCGATCACACCGTTTCATTTTGGTCCAGGAGCCGCAATTCACGCACTTGCGCCTAAGCAGGTTAGTTTTCTTGCTTTTTGTGTCTCGAATATTCTCATCGATATTGAGCCTCTGTATTTCATGCTTACTGATCAGTATCCATTGCACCGATTTTTTCACACACTGATCGGTGCATCGCTCATCGTCATAATGACTGTTGCGCTTTTCATCGGTATGCGTGCTTTTGCACAACGTTTTTGGTTGCCCAATTTATTCCAATGGCAAGAACTCGGTATTTTTGCAATCACCATTGGCGCTATTTTAGGCAGTTACTCGCACATAGTCTTAGACAGTTTTATGCACTCAGACATTGCTCCCTTCGCACCATTCAGCGACATCAACCCCTTACTTAAGGTAATTTCGCTCAATACTTTACATTGGGGGTGCATTGCTGCAGGTATCATCGGAATTATTATTCTCTCCATTCGCCATTTGCGAAGCAAAAATACGCACTAAAAATCTGTTAACCGCAGCACGTTCGACAAGTGAACCGCTTTCGACCTTCACGTATATAATAAGCGTAATGCCAAATCGAACTGTTAATAAACCAATATCCAACTTGATAAGATAACTACCCATGCAAATTCGTGAAGAACGCGATACGATGGGCGTGGTTAAGGTGCCCGCAGACGCATTATGGGGCGCGCAAACGCAACGCTCGTTGCAAAATTTCAAAATTTCCACTGAAAAAATGCCGGTGGTGTTGATTGTTGCGCTAGCAAAGGTAAAACGCGCTGCTGCAACCGTTAATCACGATTTAGGATTGCTCGATGCGGCCAGTACCGCGGCAATTATCCGCGCGGCAGATGAAGTGATTGCGGGTGATCATGCCAACCAATTTCCCTTGGCGGTATGGCAAACTGGTTCCGGTACGCAAACCAATATGAATATCAACGAAGTATTGGCAAATCGCGCGTCGCAATTACTGGGAGGAGGGTGCGGCGCTGATCGTAAAATTCATCCTAACGACGATGTCAACAAAGGACAATCTTCGAATGATGTGTTTCCCACCGCCATGCATGTCGCTGCTATTGAAGAGATACATCACCGGCTGTTGCCAGCCATTCGATTGTTGCGTGAAACATTGGCGGCAAAAATGGCGAAATTTTCTGACATCGTCAAAATAGGACGCACGCATTTGCAAGACGCGACGCCGCTGACCTTGGGACAGGAGTTTTCCGGCTATGTGGCGCAATTGGATCACAGTTTGAAGCATATTCAAGCGTCAATGGCGCATGTATACGAATTGGCTTTGGGCGGTACGGCGGTTGGTACTGGATTGAATGCGCATCCGGAGTTTGCGCAGCGGGTCGCGCATGAATTATCACGCTTGATCGGATTGCCGTTCATTACTGCGCCGAATAAGTTTGAAGCGTTAGCCAGTAATGATGCTTTGGTGCATGCGCATGGCGCGCTGAAAACCTTGGCCGCATCGTTGATGAAAATCGCCAATGATATTCGTTGGTTAGCTTCCGGACCGCGCTGTGGTATCGGGGAATTGAAAATTCCAGAAAACGAACCGGGCAGTTCGATCATGCCGGGCAAAGTGAATCCAACGCAATCCGAAGCGATGACCATGGTATGCTGCCAGGTGATGGGCAACGATGTGGCGATCAATATGGGCGGTGCTATGGGAAATTTTGAACTGAACGTGATGAAGCCGTTGATTATTCATAACTTTCTTCAAAGCGTGCGATTGCTTGCCGATGCCATGGTGAGTTTTAATGACAATTGCGCGATCGGCATAGCAGCCGATAAGGATCGTATCGATGCGTTGCTGCACCATTCCTTAATGCTGGTGACTGCACTGAATCCGCATATTGGTTACGACAAGGCTGCCGAAATTGCCAAAAAAGCGCATCGGGAAGGCACGTCACTGAAAACCGCCGCGATTGCGACCGGTTATGTTACCGCTGAACAGTTCGATGCTTGGGTGGTTGCAGAAAAAATGGTTGGTAAGTAATCAGCCTATTCGAATGAATCACAACTAAACATGGAACAGCCACAACAGGCTTTCAGTCCGGCCACAAAACGCGAACGTTTTGCATGGTGTCTGTATGATTTTGCCAATTCGGGTTATACCACGGTCATTCTGACCGCTATTTTCAATGCGTATTTTGTCGGCGTTGTCGCAGCGGAAAAAGGAGAGGGGGGAGAAGGCGAAGGGACGTTGCTTTGGACCGTGGCCATGGCAATTGCCAACGCGCTGGTATTAATCACGGCGCCCATCATTGGTGCTATCGCGGATTATTCCGGCGCTAAAAAACGTTTTCTAACCATTTCGACCATCGGTTGCGTGCTGTTTACCGCACTGCTGTATTTCACTGGACCGGGCGATGTCGTCTTGGCGATGGGATTGGTGATTGTGGCGACATTCATGTTTGCCAGCGGAGAAAACCTAATCGCTGCTTTTTTGCCGGAAATCAGCACGCCAGAAACCATGGGGCGCTTGTCAGGGTATGGCTGGGCATTGGGTTATTTCGGCGGTTTGTTCACATTGGCGTTATGTTTGGCTTATGTCACCTATGCCGAGGCGCAAGGCTTGGATGCGGCACACTATGTACCGGTTACCACGTTGATCGTTGCAATTTTGTTCGGTTTGGCTGCCTTGCCAACGCTGTTATGGCTACGCGAGCGAACGGATAGTAAAAAAATGACCCAGAGTACTGCACAAATCATTGATGCAGGATTTGTGCGGCTAAAAACAACACTGCGTGATGGCGGTGCCTATACGGATTTGTTCCGGTTCTTAATCGCATTGACGACTTATTATGCGGGAATCCATATCGTCATTGTTTTAGCTGCGGTATATGCACAAGAAGTCATGGGATTCAAAACGCAAGATACGATTATGCTCATCATGGTGGTGAATGTGACAGCGGCAGCAGGGGCCTTATTTTTTGGTTCTCTACAAGACAAAATCGGTTCGGTTCGTTGTATTGCGATTACTTTGCTGATTTGGTCAGCAGCGATTATGTGCGCCTATTATGCAACAGACACTACGCTGTTTTGGATTGCCGCTAATTTGATCGGCATCGCACTCGGCGGGGCACAATCGGCGGGGCGGGCCTTAGTCGGAAAATTGACGCCTTTAGGTCGGCAAGGTGAATTTTTTGGATTGTGGGGGCTTGCGACAAAATTGTCCGCAATTATCGGCCCACTGACTTATGGCGGCATGGTGTACTGGTTCGCAGGCGATCATCGCACCGCGTTACTGAGCACGTTAGTTTTTTTTATCGCTGGATTGATGGTACTGACTACCGTGAACGAAAAACGTGGATCTAAAGCGGCGGAAATGCGTTGTTGAAGAGATTGAAAATGTTATTGTAGTAGGAAACTTGCTGTTTTAGCGCCTGTAGGAACTAAAGTACCATCCCTACAGGTTTGTCTCGGAAATTCTTAATGTTGGTTAAAAAAATAAGCTAATAACCTACTGAAAAATTTCTGAGCTTTACTAAATAATACATAGAGTAATTAATTGCTAATTACTTTTTAACTTCGTTACGGCCTTCAGCTTGTTTACCGTCCAGCGTTGTTCCATAGTTATCTGAACTAGCGCTTTCAGGAGCGGTTGGTTTACCACAAGCAGCTAATGAAACCACTAAAAATAACGCGATAAAGTATATTGAATATTTCATTAAGGTTTTTCCTTAAAAAGAATAAAAAAGTAACAACTTGATGTACATGCGTACCTGATCACTATAGCATGTTTATAATTGCCGTTTTCGCTTGATTCGTCCTATGACATTGCTCACCCGATTGCACTATGTTTCTCTTCAAATATGAGCATTTCACTCAAAGGTAACAAACTGTAACCGTTTTACTAGTTTGTTTTTATTTAAAAAGATAAGATATACTGCGAGCTATGTCCTTGACCTAGCTACAAAAAAAGATTGATCGTAATAGACTTCATTTCGTTGAATGAGTGAAACTGATGTACTGGTATAGTGTGGGATCATTTATCTTTTATTTGAATTGCTTGTATGCAACGTAAATCACCCTCTAACGTCGTTGTCAAAATACATTTTGATTTAACTCATCTAGATTTGAGCAAAATTCTTATCTGTTTGATTCTTTTTGAATTATTACTGATAGCGGCATACGGTATGGACGTAGCATTGGACAGTCCAAGCTGGGTTATCAATAAGCTCGTCGATTTGGATGATGAAGGAAGTGTTGCTACTTGGTTTTCTTCTATCCAATTATTCATCGTTGGCTTGCTATTCTTTGTTAAAAGCTATCAAGTTGATGCCAATAGCACTGAATTGCCCTCTAGACAATTTTTTTGGATCATGGGATTAGGGTTGCTTTTTTTATCAGTCGACGAAGCTGCCGCAATTCACGAAAAAGTTAGCATGGTACTCAAGCAAGCCGAATTTATGCCTCGATTTAAAGGCAGTCATGGAATATGGATATATGTTTATGCATTCATCGCAGGAATTTTCTGTATCTTAATGTGCCGCAATTTTATTGCGCTATGGAAAAAGTTTCCTCGAACTGCATTGATCATGGTCTTAGGTATTTCTACATTTGTTACAGGTGCAGTTTTTCTAGAAATTCTCAGTTATCAATTTTTTCGTGATGACTTAACATCGTTCGGTTATGTTACCGAAGTTGCTTTGGAAGAGTTTTTGGAAATGCTTGGAATTAGCATCTTATTATATAGCGTATTGCTATTACTAGTTGAAAGCAAAAACTATAAAGCCGTGGCAGAGCCAGCTAAACATAGTGTTTTGTTTAATAATCAAGCCTACAAATCAACTAAGTTATTGTAATAATATAAAGCAAGCATCACGATACCATCAGAAGTTAAAAATTTGCAATGCGTTCTTGAAATGAAAAGAATGCCGGTTTACAAAATAACAAAACATTTTTTCTCCTGCTTGGAGTAAAACTATTCCGCAAAGATTACAAAACAATTGCTAATAATTTATATTATGTAAAATTTATTATGTTTTTAATTATTGCTGAATCAAAT
>JAJHPK010000056.1 GCA_020890945.1 Nitrosomonas sp. | reverse complement strand
TAGCTTTCCAAACCGATAAACCGCCGACGAGCGGGGTATCGCTAATAAATTTACCGTTGCCATCGACCGGACTATCACTGGATAAATGGTAGTTTTGCCCGACGAAATAATCATCCAAACCATGCGCAGGTGCAGTATGCACAAGGCCCGTGCCAGCTTCTAGCGTGACATGTTTACCACAAATAATCGGCACTGTTCGTGATTCGAAGGGATGTTGCAATACCAAATGTTCTAATTGCTTGCCTTTGCAAGTCGCCAATACTTCTCCGTTCAGTTCATACCGTTGCAAGCACGATTGTTTCAGTTCATCGGCAACGATCAGCAGGCCACGCGGTGTTTTTAGCAATACATAGTCAAAGTCAGGATGAACACTGACCGCTTGATTGGCAGGCAATGTCCAAGGAGTAGTGGTCCAAATGATGACATACACTTTGGCGTCGACAGTCAAGGAAGTACCCAATGCGGTATTGAGCAATTGCAGATTGTTATCGCCATCGGACAGTTGAACCGCAAAACCGACATCGATTGCCGGTGAAGTTTTGTCTTCATATTCCACTTCAGCTTCTGCAAGCGCCGAACCACAATCGATACACCAATTAACCGGTTTTTTCCCCTGATAAATATAACCATTTTGATAGATCTGGCCTAGGCTACGAATAATATCGGCTTCGGTTTTAAAATTCATGGTTAAGTAGGGCTGATCCCAATCGCCTAATACGCCAAGACGAATAAAATCGGCTTTTTGACGTTCTACCTGTTGTTGCGCAAAGGCGCGGCAAAGCTCTCGAACTTTGTCAGCGGGCAGATGCTTGCCATGTTTTTTTTCGATTTGGTGTTCAATAGGCAAACCATGACAATCCCACCCTGGGATATAAGGCGCATCGAAGCCTGACAGAGTTTTACTTTTAATGATGATGTCTTTGAGTATTTTATTGACGGCGTGTCCGATATGGATATCGCCGTTGGCATAGGGTGGTCCATCGTGCAAAACAAATTTTGGACGACCTCGGCTGGCAGCGCGAATTTTTTGGTACAGATTTTTTTGCTGCCACGCACGTAGCATTTCCGGTTCCCGGCTGGCCAAGTTGGCGCGCATTGGGAAAGTGGTATCCAATAAATTGAGGGTTTGCTTATAATCAGTCATGAAAATCAATCATCGATAATTTAACGGGCAATACACAACCTGTCGGCGACAATGGGTTGTTCGAGGAAAAATTGTTTGGCTTGAATGACATCGTTGTTAATTTTGTCGGTAAGCGTTTCGAGATCCGCGAATTCTTCTTCGTCGCGTAGTTTATACAAAAAATCAACTTGTAGCTGCTTTCCGTAAATATCTTGAGCAAAATCGAACAAATGCACTTCGAGTAATAATTCGCCATTCTTGTGTATCGTCGGCCGGACACCCAAGCTAGCGACGGCTGGTAATACAGCAGCCGATGACGATGGCACGGCACCATGTACCGCAACAGCAAAAATACCGGACAGCTTCGGTCGATTGTTATGAATGGCGATGTTTGCTGTGGGAAATCCCAGTTTTCGACCTAATTGCTGACCTTTTATGACGCGGCCTGTAATACTATAAGGTCTACCCAGAAATTTTTGGGCCGTTATCAAATCGTTATCATTCAATGCCTGGCGAATCAACGTGCTCGAAATCCGCTGATTCTCGGTAAGAATGCTAGGCATGGCTTCAATTTCGAAGCCGTGCTGTCGCGAATAAGCTTGTAACATGGCAAAATCGCCTTGGCGTTTAGCGCCAAAACGGAAATCATCCCCCACTAATAACCAACGAACCGATAATTGTTCGACTAAAATTTGCCGGATAAACTGTTCCGCGGTGATTTTGGCAAAATGGCTGTTAAATCGATAGATATGTACGCAATCGATGTGAATGCGATTCATTAGCTGCAATTTTTCGCGCAAATGGGTTAATCGGACAGGCGCTTGGTCTGGTGCAAAAAATTCTCGCGAATGCGGCTCAAACGTCATGACACAAGCGGGAATATTGAGTTTATTGGCAGCTTGTTTTAAGCGATGCAAAATGGCTTGATGGCCTAAATGGACGCCATCAAAATTTCCAATCGTAAGCGCAATCGGTGAATTAGAACATGCGAAAGATGTTCGCCAAGTATGATGCATAACCGGAAAATAAAGACCAACCAAGGAAATTCTAAATAAATGAATTCTAACGCGTGAACAACAAGCTGGTCTAGGGATATGTCAGTTATAAAAAATCTCAGAGTTGGATTACGTAGAATTTAGTTGAGATAAGTTTAGATCCTTTCATCAGGAGTAGCATTATTGAAATCGTTATGAGGATTTTTTATGGTTATTATAGAAGTTAATCAAACGAAATGGCTCATGCACCGATCAACATTGTCTTTATAGGAATATCTGACTCCTGTCGATTAACGCACGGATGTCTTATTCGGCTTTATCGTCGGTCAGCTCACCCGGAAGCATTCAGCAAGTTGCGCTACCTTCCACATCCGCGATTTCATAAAATCGACAGATTTCCTGGCGATCAAATAAAGCTAAACGAGTCTATTTTCATGTTCATTTTCAGTATTTTTCTGAATAGGAATACTGAAAAACTCAGAAATTTTGCATTAGTTTAGAACAACATTGTTGAGAAATTACATCTATATACTAGGAGCAAAATCACAGGTCGGTCCTATATCTTTTTTGAAAAAAAAACTGAAAAAATGACATAACAACATGATCCAAGTGTTTATTTATGAGGATAACTATGCAATCGTTATGTCACAAATATTATCTTTTTTACCTATTTTCCAGGAGTTTTAAACATGCTACAAATTTTTGATTTATCCACACTGAATGGCAGCAATGGTTTTAGAATAAGTAATTCTGGGGCTGTTAGTAATGCAGGAGATGTGAATGGGGATGGTTTCAATGATATTGTCGTTGGCGAAGATGATTGGGGAACCGCATATCATGGCTCAAGTTATGTAATCTTTGGTAAAAATACGCCATTTAACGCAACACTTGATCCGTCGACGCTCAATGGTAATAACGGTTTTCAATTAATTCGCGACGTTTATGGAGCAAATTTGACAACCACAGCAGGGGATTTTAATGGCGATGGCTTCGATGATTTGCTCGTTGCTGGATCCACCTATTCCGACCAAAGTGCCACTATTTTCTTTGGTAAAGGAGCAGGTTTCAATGGCACCGAAAGTTTAAGCACTGCTTTGCACGACAATAATATCGGTTTCAATATTACCGGTATAGGAAGTGATTCCAATAATTCAATTTCCCCAAGTAGTGCAGGCGATATCAATGGTGACCATATCGACGATATTATCCTGAGTTATCCGGGAAACACTCTTTATGAAGCAGGTATTAGCTACGTCATATTTGGTCAAAATAGCTTTGCCAATAACAGTATCGATGTCGATTCATTGAATGGTACAAATGGCTTTTTGTTGCATGGCGTCGACGGCATTAACGGAAAAGACAATTTTGGTTTTTCCCTCAGCGGTGCTGGCGATGTCAACGGTGATGGTTATGATGACATGATTATCGGTTCATCATATGGCGGTAATAACCCAACAAATGCAGGATCTAGTTATGTGGTATTCGGTAAAGCCTCTGGATTTAGTGCGACTTTAGAAATGAGCTCGCTCGATGGTACAAATGGTTTTCGCTTGGATGGTATCACTAAGTATGATACAGCGGGCAATGTCAGCAGTGCGGGAGATATGAATGGTGACGGCTTTTCAGATATATTGATTGGCGCTCCTGCCACTGATATCAATGGAGATGCATCGGGTTCCAGTTATGTCGTGTTTGGAAAATCTTCTGGATTTGATGCGGTGATGAATTTGGCTGATCTGAATGGCACCAATGGTTTTACCATCAATGGCGAGTCGGCCGGGGATTACTTGGGTCGTTCAGTCAGTAACGCAGGCGATGTCAATGGCGATGGTTTTGGCGACATATTGATCGGTGCTAGAGGAGCAGATCATAATGGCGATTATTCTGGTTCTGTCTATGTCATTTTCGGCAAATCGATCGGTTTTAGCGCCACGCTGGATTTAGCGAATTTAGCCAGTGACGCTGGTTTCCGTATCGATGGATTAAAAGCAGGGGATTCCTTAGGAATTAATAATGTCAGTAGTTCAGGGGATATCAATAAGGATGGTTTTGATGACTTGATGGTAGAAGATTTATCGAACAGTTATATCATTTTCGGACGCAGTGATTTTTCAAACCCAGAAAAAGTCATTAAAGGCACCAATAAAAACGATATGCTCGTGGGCACCAAAGCCGCCGAACGTTTTGAAGCAGGTAATGGCAACGATACCCTTATCGGAAAAGGCGGAGCAGATACCTATCTTGCGGGCAACGGCAACGATTACATCCGAATCAGCGATCTGAATTTCAAACTGGTCGATGGCGGCAATGGAAATGGCGATACATTAGCAATAGCTGCGG
>JAJHPK010000053.1 GCA_020890945.1 Nitrosomonas sp. | reverse complement strand
AAGCCTATAGTAGCCAAAAGCACCGCGATGCTTTGAAATCACGCGGCATTAAAAATGGCATTCAAGATAAAGCAACAAAAAATATCCCGCTGTTACCAAGGCAATTGCAGCGCAATCGCATGATTACTAAAGTCCGCTATGTGGTAGAGCGAACCTTCGGCAGCCAAGTACGCTGGTTCAATGCCAAAATACTGCGTTACTGCGGCCTAGCCAAAGCCCATACCTGGCACATATTACTCGCTATGGCATACAACTTGAAAAGACTTCCTAAACTCTTCGCTGAGCGCCAAATGATTACGCAAATAAAGGAATTATTGCGCCCTTTCGACCGCAAATATCCAGCTTAGGATGATTGTTCCCAGCTCAATACAGAAAAATAGCTGAAAAATACTCACAAACTTACTAATAAATCCAAAATTACATTGAAGCAAAAGATTTACGGGATTTTGCAAGTGTCTCGCATCATGCCGAATCACTTTGATTGCGTCAATTGATAACGACTTTACAGGCTTTGTATGTGATACAGAAGCGCATCTTTATTCGGTAAATAACACCAAAAGACTAAATCAGATGGTGTTCGGAAAAAGAAAGAATTTCATTATCGCTCGTGATGATGAAGTGATCGAGTAATTTGACATCAATGGTGGCGAGCGCTTTTTTTAAAATTTCAGTCAACATGAGATCGGCATGACTGGGATCCGTTTTTCCAGACGGATGGTTATGGGCAAAAATGACGCTTGCTGCATTATGATATAAAGTACGTTTAATGACTTCTCTTGGATAAACGCTAGTTTCTGTTAAAGTGCCGCTAGCAAGTTCTTCACTTGCGATGATTTGGTTACGAGTATCTAGAAAAATACCTAGGAAAACTTCATGTGGTTTCCTGGCTAGGCTAAGCCGCAAGAAATTACGCACTGATTGTGGCGAATTGAGCACGTCATTGCATTTAAGTTCTTCCGCTAACGCGCGTCGGGACATTTCCAGCACGGCTTGGAGCTGCGCGTACTTGGCGTTGCCCAAACCGGGGAATTGACAAAATTCGCTTTGACTGGACGAAAAAATATCACTCAAACTACCAAAATGCTGCAGCAACTCGCGCGCGAGATCCACTGCACTCTTGCCGACTATTCCGGTGCGCAAAAAAATAGCCAGTAACTCTGCATCAGAAAGCACTGAAGCGCCTCTTTGTAGTAATTTTTCTCTTGGACGCTCTGAAATAGGCCAATGAATAATAGTCATAATAAGTAGAATGGAAGTTAGAATTATTACCAACTTATTACATTCGCAAGTAAAATTTATACGCATGAATAGGTGGTCTAATGCTTATTAGCGGCAACAAAAAACTGGTATTAATCGTTCAAATGAACTATTTTTAAAAATATGTGGAATACAATCGGTTTTCGAAAAGCCTCTTTCTTATTGCATAACCACTCATGATTTATCTCTCCACTTAATACCTTTCATGGAAAAAAAACGCTTATTGCTTGGCATTACCGGTGGAATAGCGGCTTATAAAGTTGCGGAATTGGCACATTTGCTGTCGCAAAATGCGGTAAACGTACAAACAGTCATGACTCAAAGTGCCTGTCAGTTTATTGCACCACTTACTTTCCAGTCATTGACGGGCAATCCTGTTTTTACGGATTTATGGGGCACGAGCCATTCTTATAATATGCCGCATATCAATCTTTCTCGGGAAGTCGATGTCGTTGTAATTGCGCCTGCAAGTGCTGATTTCATTGCCAAACTCGCACATGGCATTACGGATGATCTGCTTTCGACGCTCTGCCTTGCGCGTAACTGCCCACTCTTGATCGCACCGGCAATGAACCGTCAAATGTGGGAGAATCCGGCAACCCAGCGTAATGTGAAAATATTGCGTGACGATGGAATCCACATAGTTGGCCCTGTCAGTGGCATACAAGCTTGTGGCGAAACAGGCATGGGGCGGATGGTAGAAGCCGTTGAATTGGCGCAAACAATAACTGCTTTCTGGCAAAGCAATCGGTTACTTCACAATAAAAATATTCTCATCACGGCAGGACCCACGTTTGAAGCAATCGACACGGTACGAGGCCTTACCAACAAAAGTTCTGGCAAAATGGGCTACGCCATTGCACAAGCTGCAGTTGAATCTGGTGCTAAAGTTACGTTGATTTCCGGTCCTACTTGTTTGACGCCAACTGCGGTCGAACAATTCATTAGCGTAGAAAGTGCTCAGGAAATGTTAGCTGCAGTGCAAAATCACATTGCGCAAACGGATATTTTTATCAGCGTGGCTGCGGTCGCAGATTACCGCGCAGCGAATATTAGCACGCAAAAAATTAAAAAATCCGATAGCAATTTAACGTTAGAGTTGACACCCAATCCAGATATTCTCAAGATCGTTTCAACAACTCCTAACCCTCCGTTTTGTGTTGGTTTTGCAGCTGAAACTGAAAATCTTGTCGAAAATGCACAAGCAAAACGGCGCAAAAAAAGACTTCCATTGATGGTCGCCAATTGGGCGCAAGAAGCTATCGGCTCCGATAGCAATGAATTGATTCTTTTGGACGATAAAGGCGAGCATGTTCTTCCAAAAGCACCGAAAATTGAACAAGCCAGGCATCTTATCAAACATATCAGCACATTTTTCTAAATAACATGTAATAGATTCATTGGAGTTTTTGTATGAAAAAAATCGATATCAGAATTCTTGATAAACGCTTGAATGAACGTTTTCCTGCTTATGCGACCCCTGGCTCCGCAGGACTTGATTTACGTGCTTGCATTGCAGAAACCATGACGCTCAACCCAGGAGATACCTGCTTGATTCCCACTGGCATAGCGATTCACCTTGCAGATTCGCATTTAGCTGCGTTAATTCTGCCACGCTCGGGGCTCGGACATAAACACGGTATCGTATTAGGAAACTTAGTCGGACTCATCGACTCAGATTATCAAGGGCAAATTCTGGTATCGTGCTGGAACCGTGGCCAAGATAGTTTTCAACTCAATCCTCTGGAACGGATTGCACAATTAGTTGTGGTTCCAATCATCCAGGTAGAATTCAATCCCGTGGATAGCTTCGAACAAAGCTCACGAGGAGAGGACGGATTCGGTAGTACAGGTAAGCATTGAATAATCAACTAGGATGCATTCAATAGTGAATGTACTATATTCTAGGTCAAAATATCCTAGGAGAATTAAGATTTGAACACGTATCTAAATCTCGATTAAACTCATGCAGCCAATTATGTAAAGTTGGTTATAGCAATCTAATCTACAAAAACTTTAATTTGAAGAGAGGGTATATGAAAAAATCGATTATTTCATCTGTATTGTCATGCGCTTCAATATTTTTTTTAGCATTCACAGGAACAGCTAATGCTGGAAAAATCAGTGCTGAGAAAGGAGGAGATAGAGCTGCCGCAATTATCGCTGCGGGCGATGTTTTGTGCAAAACCTTTACAGGGGCACCACAAGTAAGTATATCCAAAGAAGGGAATATTCTACTTTTCCAAGGTGCCAATCAACAAGATCATATTTACGACGAAGGCTATAGCTTATGTAGTTCTGGTGTTTCGCGCTATAGCAATGTCTTCGGTGATGTTGGATTTGGTCCAGCGACTTGTAATTGTGTAGGAAATACATGCAAAGTAACTCGCAATACTACTGATGGAAAAATGAGCTTAGTACAAGAACTTTCTAAACCAACTAACTTAGATCGCTCGTTTAATATCAAAATGACGGTTAAGAATTTAACCGGCGCCAATGTTAACGGAGTCATATTAAGACGATTTGCTAATATTGATATCAATTCTGTTTTTGATGAATGGCATCACTCTGTAAGAGATTCCTCTTCTGCTTGGGGAACAGAGAACGCTGGCATTCCCTATGCAGTTCGCCTTAGACATATAACTAGAGCCCCAGCAACAACAACTTATGATGCCAAAACGACACCACTTGGTGATACCGGTTGTACCCCTTCTGATTTAACTGCTGGGGATCCAATTCACGGAGATTACAATAGTACTATCCAGTATGGCATGGGAACTATTGGTCCCAATGCATCTAAATCGGTAACTGTTCAATATCTTCGTGACTAATAAATAGCAAAATCCAAGTAAATTAACTGTGCAATAGTTTGCTACTCATTGCACAGTTAATGAATAGCAACAAACTATTGAACCACAAAAAATCAAGCTGAGGCTCTACCAAACAATAGGTGTGTTTGACAGCCTATACGACTTTGAGTATATTCTAAAAAACACATGATCTTTTTAGATCTTCTACTACTATCAACGTTTTAAATCTCATTTCATATCTAATATGCGTGTCGTTGTAACCGGAATGGGTGTCGTTTCTCCAATTGGAACAAGCGTGGAGCAATTCTGGAATGCCGCTGTAAATGGTGTTAATGGAATCGATAAAGTTCAATCGTTTGATGTATCTGGATCGAATTCCAAAATAGCCGGTGAGGTTAAACAGTTTGATCCAAGCTCTTTTTTATCAGCCAAATATATCGATCAAACAGATCGTTTTACCCAATTAGCGTTGCATGCGGCACAGCAGGCGGTTGAAGACGCTGGCGGCCTGGAGCAGCATTATTCTCCGCAGCGCTTGGCTGTTGTGATGGGTTCTGGAATGGGTGGATTCGCGACATTTGAATCATCAGCATTTCGTAAATTTCAAAACCGCTCGATTCCTCCCTTTACGGTTCCACGCATTATGGCGAATTCTGCTGGTGCGTGGATTGCTACGAAATATGGTTTCAAAGGTGTGAATTTAACCTGTAGCACCGCTTGTTCTTCAGGTGCAAATGCGATTGGAATGGGACTCGAATTACTACGTTCAGGCAAAGCAGATGCAGTTATCGTTGGTGGATCTGAGGCTTGTGTTTTGCCATTGACGATGACAGGTTTTGATGCTTTACATGCGTTATCTACAGGATTTAATGACCAACCTCAGCAAGCATCGCGTCCGTTTGCAAAAGGACGTGATGGATTTGTAATGGGCGAAGGGGCTGCAATTTTAGTGTTGGAAAAGGAAACTGCTGCGGAACACCGCGGCGCCAACATTTATGCGTATCTGGCAGGATATGGCTGCGCTTGCGATGCAACGCATATCGTTGCACCGGACATGGATGGGCAGGTAACCGCGATGCAAACGGCGCTTCAAGATGCAAACGTTGCACTTGATCAAGTCGATTATATTAATGCGCATGCCACTTCAACGCCATTGGGAGATGTAATAGAAACTCGCGCCATCAAACACTTATTCATGGAACACGCGTATAAGCTTTCTATCAGCGCCACAAAGTCTATGATCGGGCATAGCATCGGTGCTTCCGCCGCGATTGGAGCAATTGCAGCTATCCAAACATTGCGCACTCAGACCATTCATCCTACTATTAATCTTGCAGAAGCAGATCCTGATTGTGATCTCGATTACACTGCGAATCACGCAGTGCAAAAAAAAGTTAATACTGCATTGTGTAATGCCTTTGGGTTTGGCGGAAATGATGTCAGTATCGTTTTTACTAATTATTGATACAAAAGGTGTTAACTCACTATGGATATTACCAATTTGGAGAAACAGGTTTTAGAGTTTATTGCATCTAAGGCAGAAAATATTGATATTTCCAAAATCACTACCAGCTCACAATTCTCGGAACTGGGCTTCGATTCGATGGATACAATACAGTTATTGTTTGATGCAGAAGAAAAGTTTGATATTAATTTCGATAGCGACGCGGTAAAGAATTTTCGTAATGTCGGTGATATCATTGAATATATTAAGAATCATCCGCCTGTCGCATCATAGTTTTAGTCATTCGATGAGCTGTCATTACATTATTTGACTTGTGACTGTTATTTAGCGATGATACGCGTATTATCTATTTTTTGGGTTTAGAAGGAGTTTTTATGACCACCAATACAACTGTTTTGAAGCAAAAAGTAAATGCCATTATTAGTTACAGACATTTACTGAAACATCCTTTTTATGTTGCTTGGACAGCGGGTCAGTTAACTAAAGAGCAATTACGGCATTACGCTGAGCAATATTTTTACAACGTTTTGGCTGAGCCCACTTATCTGAGTGCCGTGCATTTCAATACCCCTCATATCCATTCCGAAACAAACAGCGGCGATATCAGTGTACGTCAAGAAGTACTCAAAAACTTAATCGACGAAGAGCATGGCGACAAGAATCATCCTGCGTTATGGAAAAAATTTGCATTTGCATTAGGTGCTAATGACAAAATATTAGCAAATGCAGCGTCACTGCCGACGACTAAAAATTTGGTCGATACTTTTAGAGATATTTGTTTAAATCGCCCGTTTTATGCCGGATTGGCTGCGTTACACGCCTTTGAATCGCAAGTACCAGACGTAGCAGCAGTAAAAATCGATGGGCTAGCCAAGTTTTATGGCATGACCAATCCAGAAGATTATGAATTCTTCTCGGTACACCAAAAAGCTGACGTGTATCACTCGCAAGCTGAATGGAATTTAATCGAACGTTTTGCCGATACCCCAGAAAAACAAGCGGAAGTTTTGGCCGCAACCAAGGAAGCATGCGATGCTTTATGGAAATTCCTGGACGGTATTCATGAAACATATTGCGCAAATCTCACTTGCCAAGAAAACGAAGCTGCTACAGTGCATTAAACAAAAAACACAATAAATATAGACAGCCCAACTTACATTCTGAGTTGGGCTGTTTTGTTTTTTTGGACGACTTTTTCGATTGCATCAATCATCTTTGCCGAAACATTGAATCCCGTTTGTTTGGCTATTTCTTGCATTCCGGTTGGGCTGGTGACATTTATCTCAGTGAGATAGTCTCCGATAACATCCAATCCGACCAGCATCAGTCCATTTTTGATTAGCTCTGGACCTAAAAACGCGACAATTTCTCGATCTCGTGGCGATAAGTCTTGGGTTGTTCCGGTGCCACCAGCGGCTAAATTGCCTCGTGTTTCGCCACGCTTAGGAATCCGCGCCAAAGCATATGGGACGGCTTCTCCATCAATGACTAAAATTCGTTTATCGCCAAGGGTAATTTCTGGAATATAACGCTGCGCCATAACCGTTCGAGCTCCATGCTGAGTGATGGTTTCGATAATGACCGAGAGATTATGATCCGATTCACTCACTCGAAAAATTCCAGCGCCTCCCATGCCATCCAAAGGCTTTAGAATAATATCGCGATGGTTAGCGATAAATTCTCGAATTAGCGTTGCCTGAGAAGTTACCAGCGTAGGGGTTATCAATTGCGGGAATTTGGTAATGGCAAGTTTTTCATTGTGATCGCGAACGCCCTTTGGGCTATTAATAACAAGTGCCCCTTGTTTTTCCGCAAGCTCCAAAAGATAGGTGCTGTAGACATACTCCATATCAAAGGGAGGATCTTTCCGCATCATGACCGCATCAAAATTATTTAATGGGATTTTCTCAATATCTCCTGTTACATACCATTGTTTGTTATCTGACAAAGTCGCTTTCAACTGCAATACACGTGCGTAGCAGATGACTTGATTATCTAGCAACGCCATATCATGCTGTTCAAATACGTAGATTTGATGGCCTCGCATATTGGCTTCAGACATCATGGCATAACTAGAGTCTTTGTTGATTTTGATGGAATCCAATGGATCAACAATAAAAGCCAGCTTCATGTTACCCGTTACACAAGCGCAGCTTCAGAAACTTTTGAATGATCGTGCTCTAATTCGAGTGCGGCGGCTAACAACGCAAGCCGAGCGACTACGCCGTAAGCATAAAAACGATTAGGAATGGAATTGGTTTGGGTAGAATCTGGCTCTAAACAAGTCGTTTCAAAGGCCAAAGGAACAAAATGCATACCAGGTGCATTAAGGTTTTCATCGATACCACGCCCGGTGTGTACGCGATAAAATCCACCTACGACATAGCGGTCGATCATGTAGACAACCGGTTCCGCAACTGCTTGGTTGATATTTTCAAAGGTATACACCCCTTCTTGCACGAGTACATTGGATACTTGCAATCCTTCTTTGACAACCGCCATTTTGTTACGCTGCTTGCGATTCAGATTATAAATATCGGCGCCATCTTTAACCGTCATAATCCCCATACCATAAGTGCCTGAATCTGCTTTGACAATCACAAAAGGATCATCTTTGATACTATATTGGCGGTATTTCTCTCGGGTTGCATCCAGTATTTTGTCAATTGCCTTCGCTACACATTCTTCGCCCTGATTTTCACGAAAATTGATATTTTCACAGGTGGTAAAAAAGGGATTGATCAGCCAGGGATCAATATCCAGAAGCCCGGAAAAATCTTCCGACACCCGATCATAAGCGGCAAAATGCTGGGATTTTCGTCGCGTAGACCAACCAGCATGCAACGGCGGAATGACAATTTGATTCAGGTTTTGCAATACGGGTGGAACGCCGTTGGATAAATCATTATTCAACAGCACCGCACAAGGTTCGAAACCTTGCACACCTAACTGATTATTTCTGCGGATGACTGGTTCTAATGTGATGCTCTGGCCATTGGGCAGATTTAATTTTGTCGCTACTGAAATTTCTGGTAATAACGTACCAATGCGGACATTGAGCCCGGCCTGCTGCATGATATTTTGCAACGTAGCAATATTTTGCAGATAAAAGGCATTGCGCGTGTGGTTTTCAGGAATTAACAGTAAGCTATGCGCATCGGGACAAATTTTTTCGATTGCACTCATCATGGCTTGGATACATAACGGTGTAAAATCGGGATTTAAATTATTAAATCCGCCCGGAAATAAATTGGTATCGACCGGTGCTAGTTTGAATCCACTATTACGTAAATCGACTGAGCAATAAAAAGGGACGGCATGATTGCGCCATTTTCTTCTTAACCAATGCTCAATATCCGGCATTGCGCCAATAATCCGGCTTTCGAGATCAAGAATTGGACCGCTCAATGCGGTGGAAAGGTGGGGTACTGGCATTTTTATTCGAAGTATTAAATTGAAGTAATTATAGCATCATGTGAAGAATTGATTGTAAACGCTCTAATCATTCAGTATTGTTCATTAGCTATTATTTTCTTTATTTATAGTTTGTTATGACTGATCCTCTTCAGCCGGTACTCATTTTGTTAACTACTGCGGTATTAGCCGTCGTGGTATTTCGTTCGTTACGACTACCGCCCATGCTGGGTTATTTATTAGCGGGCGTCATCATCGGACCGCATGCGCTGGGTTTGATTGCTGACGATGCGGAAACACGCCATTTAGCAGAGTTTGGTGTGGTTTTTTTGATGTTCAGCATAGGTCTTGAGTTTAGCTTGCCGAAACTGATCGCTATGAAACGACTGGTATTTGGTTTTGGTACCTTGCAAGTCTTATGCAGTATCTTAATTGTAATGGGAGTGGCTTGGTTCATCGAATTGAATTGGCGCGTTGGCTTTGTGTTGGGTGGTGCACTGGCGATGTCATCGACTGCAATCGTCATCAAATTACTGGCTGAGCGTTTGGAACTCAACTCCGAGCACGGCCGGCAAATTATTGGTGTTTTGTTGTTTCAAGATTTGATGGTTATTCCGCTGCTCATCATCGTTCCTGCCTTGGGTTCCGCGTTTGATTTCGAAAGTGAGACAGATGATCTCATTATCACCCTTGCCAAAATTGTAGTTGTGTTGGTCATTATTCTTTTCCTAGGACAAAAGTTAATGCGTCCCTGGCTTCATATTGTGGCGCAGCAACGATCATCCGAATTATTTGTACTCAATGTATTGTTGATTACGCTAGGTCTAGCCTGGATTACTCAAATATCCGGATTATCATTGGCACTAGGCGCTTTTCTTGCAGGTATGTTGATTTCAGAAACTGAATATCGATATCAAGTCGAAGAAGACATAAAACCATTCCGTGACGTGTTATTAGGCCTGTTTTTTGTGACCATTGGAATGTTGTTGGATGTACAAGTGGTCATTGAAAATTTTCTTTGGGTGTTCTTGATCTTATTAACCATTGTTATCTTCAAAACTGGCGTGATAATCGGACTATCACGTTTGTTTGGCGCAAACCTCAGCGTAGCATTTCGTACCGGTATGAGTTTAGCGCAAGCCGGTGAGTTTGGTTTTGTGTTATTAGCACAAGCCAGTGCTCTGGGAGTCATCGATAACACTGTTTTACAACCGGTTCTTGCTGCGATGGTATTGTCATTATTTATTGCTCCATTCTTGATCGAATACAGCGAAGTGATTATTCGACGCTCATACAATTCAGATTGGATGCAAAAAGCGATGCAGATCACTTCAATTGCGGCACAAACCATGTCACAAAAAGATCACGTCATTATCTGCGGCTATGGGCGAAGTGGTCAAAGCGTCGCTAAAGTTCTGGAACTAGAATCAGTCAATTTTATAGCATTAGATCTCGATCCAAAAAGAATTAATGAAGCGAGAACAGCAGGTGAATCGGTTGTTTATGGCGACGCGGCAAAACGTGAGGTTTTGATTGCTGCAGGGCTAATGCGAGCTAAAGTACTGGTCGTGAGCTATCACAATATTGCTTCTACTTTAAAAATTCTCAAACATGTTCAGGAATTGCGACCTGAATTATCTGTAGTCGCCAAAGTTCATGATGAATCGGATGTAGATATCTTAAAAAAAGCGGGAGTAACGGAAGTGGTTGCAGAAATTATGGAAGGAAGTCTCATGCTAGCATCGCAGGCGTTGATGTTTGTCAATGTTTCCACGGGCAGAATATTGCGCCGCATTCGTAGTATTCGCGAGCAACGTTATAACCTGTTGCGAGGTTTTTATCACGGCGTTTCAGACGAAACAGATGAAATAAATGAAAATCTTTTCCCTCATTTGCATTTACATACGATTACTATCCTACCTGGTGCCGCAGCCATTGATAAAACACTATCCGAAATTAATTTAGACACGTTGACGGTTGAGGTCATAGCCGTGCGCAGACGAAATATTCGAGGATTGTTACCAAGCATAGAAACCAAACTCGAAGCAGGCGATGTGATTGTGCTCAAAGGAACACAAGAAAATCTTGCTGCGGCAGAAATTAAATTGATACAGGGATAAAAATAAATAAATTCGTGATAAAAAGAATGTCATTAACGTGAATAAGGCTTTTGATTACTGAGTGTTATGCTCAGGAAAGCATGGACAGTTTTTCTTAGAACGTGTATAGTCCACGTTCCGCCCTTGCTCTTTAGCAGAAGGGCAGATGTTGGTGTAATCAATTCAAGTTAATGAATGTTACATGAGCAGGAGGTTAGATAGGCGCAAAAATAAAACAAGCGCAAAGTTCATCTTTTATGGAGGGAGATATGATTAAAGCAGTTCAAGCAGTATTAGGATTGGGATTGCTGTGTTTTGCTGCATCACAAGCCGCTGTAGCAGCACCAGACTATGCCAAATTACCACGTATCAAACAAGAATTGGTGGCTCCACCAAATGCACCTAAGCACGATCAAGCAGTTTCTGGCGGTCCGAGAATTGTTGAAGTGCGGATGGAAACTCAAGAGAAATTGATTGAAGTCGCTCCTGGAGCAAAAGTTTGGGCATTGACTTTTAACGGTAGCGTTCCAGGTCCGCTCATCGTTGTTCATGAAGGTGACTATTTAGAATTAACCTTGTCAAATCCAAAAACAAGCACATTGGCACATAACGTCGATTTTCATGCAGCAACAGGTGCATTAGGTGCTGCAGGCTTGACTTTAGTACAACCAGGTGAAGAAGTTGTAGTACGTTGGAAAGCAGTTAAACCAGGTGTATTTGTATATCACTGCGCACCAGGTGGAACGATGATTCCTTTCCACGTAATTTCTGGTATGAATGGCGCAATCATGGTATTGCCACGTGATGGTCTAAAAGATGCAAAAGGCAAACCATACAAATATGACAAAGCATTCTACATTGGCGAACAAGATTTTTACTTGCCAAAAGATGATAAAGGCGCCTTTAAATCTTACGGATCACCTGCAGAAGGTATGGCAGACATGTTGGAAACAGCCAAAGGGCTTATTCCATCTCACGTAGTATTTAATGGTAAAGTAGGTGCGATTACCGGCGATAACGCTTTGAAAGCAAAAGTAGGTGAGAAAGTTCTGTTTGTTCATTCACAAGCTAATCGTCCTTCCTATCCGCATTTGATCGGTGGTCATGCTGATCTCTACTGGGTAGGCGGTTCATTTAGCGACGTTCCTTTGACCAGCCAAGAAACTTGGTTTGTTCCTGCTGGAGCCGCAGTTGCTGCAGCTTATGAATTCAAACAACCTGGTTTGTATGTTTACTTGAGTCATAACCTCATTGAAGCCGTATTGTTAGGTGCTGCATTGCACATGAACGTTGAAGGCAAATGGGACGATGATTTGATGACCCAATTGAAAAAACCAGCAAGCTTTGATGCAAAAGCTGCAATGGATCACTAAGATTCATACGTAGTAAAGAACAAGAATTAGTTGTAATTTGTGATTCAAAGAAGGCCTCAACCATACTTGGTTGAGGCCTTCTTCATTTTTTTAGATAGTTTTATTTCATTGGTTTACCACATTTAGATGACGATTAGTTCACATATTCGTGTAGTTCCTCATTATCCACGTAACGGAATCATGTTTCGTGATATCACCACCTTATTGAAAGATGGCAGCGCATTTCACAACGCTATCGATCAAATTGTAAACCGTTATCGGAATGTGCCAATTGATAAAGTAGCAGGTATTGAATCACGCGGTTTTATTATCGGCGCTCCCGTCGCCATTCAATTGCAAAAAGGATTTATTCCTATCCGCAAACAAAACAAATTACCTGCTGAAACGATCGGAAGGGATTATCAATTGGAATATGGTAGTGACCGAATTGAAATTCATGTCGATGCAATTCAACCCGGTGAACGTATCCTGTTGGTAGATGATCTAATTGCAACCGGAGGAACTGCTGAAGCGGCGGTCGGGCTCATCCAAGACATAGGTGGTGCTGTAGTTGAGTGCTGTTTTGTAATTGATCTTCCGGATGTCGGTGGCAGCTCTCGTTTGACGAATATGGGTTGTAAAGTATTTTCCTTATGCATGTTTCCAGGAGAATGAAGAAGATTAAATTCCTTTTCCAAAGAGCAAGGTTGCATGAGCAAAGCAGTAGCAATCCGGAAGGCTTGGTTTCCCTCACAGCTTCCAATACAAGGCATAATGAATTGCTGAATTGCGACGGCTTTCCTTGCGAGTCCAGTCGATCAATAAAATCTCTACATAACCGATTATTTCAGCTACGTGATTTTTCAACTCATTGATTTATAAATGTAATAAAGTACACATATAAGCTCAAAAATACAGCCGTACAGAGGTCTTCAAATTGATTTGTTTGCTGCAAAAAATTCTCTTTTCCTGTACGACATATCACACCAAATTCAGAAAAATTCATATTCGTCATTTTAGCACTTTGATTTAAAATACAATCATTCCATTCTAATAATTAACCAAGGTTACAACTGTACAAAAGCCTCATGAATTATTCCAATTTCCTATTTGCCTCCATGATAAAATTTATCCTGACCTTTGATTGTTTATCTGTTTAATCTGACATAACAACTGCAGCTTGATCATTCATGATACAAATCACCATTAATGGACAGTCGCAGCAATTTGAAACACCGATAAACATTATCCAACTTATCGATCATCTTTCATTGCACGGTAAACGCATTGCCATCGAGCGCAATGGCGAGATTGTTCCTCGCAGTCAATTCTCGGCACAAATGCTGTGCCACGGGGATCAATTGGAAGTCGTAGTAGCGGTTGGTGGCGGTTAAATCTCTCTATAATTTGTTGCTCAATACACTTTGATATAAAAAATCTCATGGATGACTTAGTCATTGCCGGTAAAACGTATGCATCGCGTTTATTGGTCGGCACAGGCAAATACAAGGATTTCCAACAAACCCTTGAAGCAGTTGAAACCAGTGGCGCTGAAATCATCACGGTAGCGATTCGCCGCACTAATATTGGACAAAATGCGGGTGAACCCAACTTGCTCGATGTTTTGTCTCCGTCCAAATACACTTTGTTACCTAATACGGCAGGTTGCTATACCGTCGATGATGCCGTCCGTACGTTGCGATTAGCACGTGAATTGCTGGATGGACATAGTCTTGTCAAACTGGAAGTGTTGGGCGATCCGAAGACGTTGTTTCCAAACGTTGTTGAAACACTGAAAGCTGCGGAAATTTTGATCAAGGAAGATTTTCAAGTGATGGTGTATACCTCGGATGATCCTATTCTTGCCAAGCAATTGGAAGATTTAGGATGCGTTGCGATTATGCCGCTGGCATCTCTCATTGGCTCCGGCATGGGTATTCTCAATCCATGGAACTTGCAGATCATTATCGATAATGCCAAAGTGCCTGTAATCGTTGATGCCGGTGTAGGCACCGCCTCTGATGCGACTATCGCAATGGAGCTTGGTTGTGACGGAGTATTGATGAATACAGCGATTGCGGCGGCGCAAAATCCAGTATTGATGGCCTCGGCCATGCGTAAAGCGGTCGAATCAGGACGCGAAGCGTTTCTGGCTGGACGTATGGCGAAGAAATTGTACAGTGCAAGCCCTAGTTCTCCAGTCGAAGGTATTATTTCTCAAGCAAAAACCATCAAAAGACTTGATTAGTATTGGTTTACGAGCACGCTACAATGCAACCCGCAATTCGCAGCTTCGTTTTGCGTCAAGGCCGTTTATCTAATGCACAACGTCGCGCGTGCGAAACGTTGTTGCCGCAATTTGGCATTCCCTTTCAATCTAGCGTCATTGATCTCAATGATATTTTTGGTCGTGATGCCTCTAAGATATTAGAGATTGGATTTGGCATGGGAGGCAGCACAGCAGCGATTGCACATGCTAATCCGCAGAACGATTATTTGGGCATTGAAGTGCATATGCCTGGTGTGGGCAGTCTTTTGAATAAGATCCACGAACTACAATTGACCAATGTGCGCATTATTCAACATGATGCTGTCGAAGTGATTCAATATATGCTGCCGCCTGAATGCTTGCAGGGTATTCATATTTTCTTTCCAGATCCGTGGCCCAAAGCTCGACATCACAAGCGACGTTTGATTCAAACGGATTTTGTGGCGCAATTGTGTAGCCGTCTAAAACCAGAGGGCTACATTCATATAGCGACCGATTGGCAAGACTATGCCACGCACATTTTACAAGTATTACAGCAAGAACCAACTTTGCAAAATACGGCTGAAAATTTTGCTTTACGCCCGGAATGTCGTCCCATTACGAAATTTGAGAATCGAGGCATTCAACTTGGACATAGTGTATGGGATATGATTTTTTTGAAGAAGATTGGCTAAAAGGCGCGTGACACTGTATTTGAAATCGGAAATTCAGTAAATTTCAATTGCAACGTAAATCAATCGTTTATCATTACGGATATGAAAATCAATATTGTTTTAATGCTAACTGGTTTATTAGTGACTTATTCTGTCTACGCTAATGATTCTGTGCGTACCGGACTTTGGGAAGTGACTACACGATCGGATTTACTGGGTCTGGTGCAGCATGTGCCACCAGAAAATATGCAGCAGTTACAAAATCTTGCCAAGCAATATGGGTTGAAGATACCAAAAATAGAAAACGGCGCCGCGATTTCGCATGTTTGTATCACGCCCGAAATGGCACAGCAGGAAATTCCAACCTATTTTTACGAAAACCGCTCTGGATGTACCGTACACAATGCGACTCGCATCGGCAATAGCTACAAAATGGACTTGCATTGTAAGAATGCACAATTTCAAGGCAACGGAACGGCGCAAGGTACGTTTACAACATCGGAAAGCTTTGTTGGTAGCAGCGAATTCGATAGCACGGTAAATGGTGCGCCACTCTATGCTTCAGCAGAAATCAAAGCACGTTGGATTGGCGGGCAATGCAGTGCTGTCAATCTGACCCAATAATTTAGAATAGGCATTCATGACTAAAGCATGGTATGTCGATGGAAAAATGTAACAAATCTGAGCATATAACTAATATGCGACAGATATCATGCAATAGTTTTAGCAGTCTCCATTTTTCTATGGCAACGAGTCTTTTTGAGTCAACTCTTGGTAAATTTTTTCCATGACGTCGTTGTTATACGCTTGAACTATACGTTGTGCCTGAAAAAGCGCACTTAATTCTGTCGCGCTAATAGCTAAGATTATCAACGATCCGATCAAGTAAAAGCCCGCGATGATCACTATCACGCCTAACAAAAAAATTACGACATTAATCGTTCCACGAACGTTTCTTCCTAGATAAAAGTGATGTAATCCTGCGATAAAAAAGAAATTGAGTGCAGCATAAGTGTCAGGATCCTTTAAACTTTTTTCTGTTTGGCTAAAGAAAATCAGCCGTTGCCCATTAGACAAGGCACGAACTCGAATTCGTATCGCTTCTTCTTCATCATCAAGCTGTTGTTTCGATTTCACAAATATTTCTCTATGACAGAAAACGATCAAATTGCCAACATGTTATCTTTAAAATTTGTGGGTAAGTATTTCCATTTAACGAGCAAGCGTAACAATCACCGCTTCTCGTTCCCAAAAAAGCAAAAACCGCTTTCTCTCGACAAATTGAAAAACTAATGTCCAACCATTCGCGGCTTCTTTATTCAACGTCGTTTCCAATTGCTTGATAGGAATACCCGAAGAGCCTAAAAACAGTGTGCCAATACCACCTTCGACAATATGTAACACTTTATATTCTGTGTATGCCATTTCAATCCCTTGAGGTTATTTGAAAAAATGAAGTTATATTTCAGTTTTTGATTCTTTGCAATCTATCATTCGATTCATTAAAAATTGACGTTTTGAGCATTTGAAGACAACATGCGCTACATGATGAATGAGTATGACTAAAAGGAATATTATGCCCGGCAAGTTGATGTTTTCATCGCGAAACTTTCAAATAACGATGGCACTCGCGATTTTCTTATTGCTCGTTGTTTTTGGTGCGATCTATCAAACCAGTTCCCAAGGTGATTTTTCAGATACATACCCAAAAGGTTTTCGAGGTGGCGCCTGTACCATAGAAAGCGACGCCATGACGATTGGTTATTCTGGTTATTATCTTTCCAGTGATTATGAGATTCCCGAAAACGCGATTCGCACTCCTAATCTAGCGATTCAATGTGGCAAAATGCCTGGAACGGGAACATTGGATATCAGCATCGATTTGCTATACCCGGAATCAATCCGAGACGTGCCATTGGCGCTTCGCTTGGTGAAAATAGAAAACCAAGATGACAAGGAAGTGAACGATAAAAACAAAACAGCTATTCAAGAGTTGGAGTTATTGACAATTTCGGCGCAAACACATGCCTCGGGAGTTATCACACATACACTAAAACTCACTGAACTGGGATATTACACAATTTATTTGAGCGGAAAGAATGAAAGTAATAAAGAATTTTCTACAAAAATTCCACTAAAAGTTGGTCAGGATTGGAAAGATCATTTCAAGAAAGCTGTTTCGGTATTTCTAAAGAAAGAATGAATGAGATTTTATTCAAATATTTTTATATTGCTCCGTTAGATAAATAGGTATCTAAGCATGAGGAGAGTATTATGGACGTTGGAAATATCGCCAGTTTGGCAACGGCTATGAGTAGCGCCAAAACTGATCAGGAAATTAGCACTGCTGTATTAAAGAAGGCTATGGATATTAATGCCGCAGGCGCTCTTGCATTGATCGAAGCCTTGCCCGAAAATCCATCGGTGCAAAGTTTACCTCAGCATCTGGGGAAAAATATTAATACCACTGCCTAAATAAAAATGGTTTGAGTCCGATAGCGTTGTTGGCATGGCTGTGACATATATGTCACAGCTATTGCTTGTCTTGAGAGTGTTTGTAATAAAATTCGTTTATTTCGTAGCAAAAATCGTATAAGATTCTAGCAGGTTGCTGATAATTAAAAAAATATCAGTAGCTAGTGAGATAGCGGATGGTTTATGTATCTTGTTTACAGAATAAATAACTGAGGAGATCGGAATGAAAGTTAATACCCAGCATTCAATTCGCATGTTAACACTGGCAGTTGTTTCAGGCGCTTTTATTGGACTTACAGGTTGTGCTACTACAGCACAGTTTGAAGAATTACAAGCAAAAATCAACTCAGTAGCATCAGATGCTTCTGCAGCGAAATCTGATGCAGCTGCAGCAAATTCTAAAGCAAGTGAAGCTTTACGTTTGGCAGATGAAGCTAACAAAAGATCACTCGCAACTGAAGAAAGACTTGGTCGTGCATTTAACAAATCAATGTACAAATAATACCAAAGTGTAGAGAAAAGCAGTTTTTAGTAAAAAAGCCCTATTTTTTAATAGGGCTTTTTTATTTTCTGAAATCTTCTCTACTCTATTAAGCGATCGTCGATCGCTCTTACATAACTCCATTTGATATCAAAACAGGTATGCCACTTTTTTCAAGAATCGCCTTTTTTAACGCTTCTTGATCAATATTTAGGTTTTCGACTCTTTTATTACGCGGTGATGAAAGAAAATTGTTAATAAAATTAGTGACTCGAAACTCATAGTTTTGATATTTTTCTTGATCCTCTTCCAATGGTGGATGAAGTTCAATAAAAAGTGAATCTAATACCCATCCTAATTTGATCGGTTCATTGATAACGCGTACTTGTGTCCCGGTCGAGATTTTATCAAATAATGATTCTATATCTTCCGGATACATTCGGATACAGCCTGCCGAAACACGCATGCCTACTCCGAACGGTTTAATAGTTCCGTGGATGAGATAGCTACCCCCTGTAATTCCCAATCGCATAGCATGTTTGCCAAGAGGATTGGTGGGTCCAGGTGGTACGATGCTAGGGTAGGGTTGTTCGCCATTTGCGATTCGATCCATTTGAAGAGATTTTGGCGGTATCCAAGTCGGATCTTTCTTTTTTTCTACTATTTTAGATATTCCTAACGGTGTTACCCAGTCCATTCTTCCAATGCCTACAGGATGTGTAGTCACGACAGGTTTGTTGCCATTTTTCGTTTCGGGAAAATAATAAATGCGCATTTCAGCCAAATTAACTACTAATCCTTTGCGATCAACATCAGGAATAATGTAGCGACTTGGTAGGATGACTTCGTCATCGTCATTAGGTAGCCAACGATCGACATTAGGGTTGGCGATTAGAATTTCGGCTTGGCCAATATCATATTGGCGGGCAATATCTAATAAGGTGTCTTTGCTACTTACTTTTATGGTTTTCGTTTGACCGAAAACATCAACGCCAGTTGGCGGTAGAGTCCAGGTCTGTGCAAAAGTTGACGGAATAAAAAAACTTGTTGAAAGCAATAAAATAAGAGCGGATAGTTTGTTCATGAATAAGTGCTATCTATATGGTAATGAATGCAATGGCGTGATAATAGCCGAAATATTAATCTAAGAATAAAAAGAAAAAATGGGTAATAGCAATCTAATCATCTCAATCAATTCAATATTTATAATTTTTAACCAGCTAA